>JAZODB010000151.1:0-1644 GCA_045596785.1 Eubacteriales bacterium | reverse complement strand
CGTAATTGCAAATCCAAATGCGCCAACGGGACTCTATCTCACCTCTTCCGAGATTGAGAGTATTCTATCCTCCAACCCGAATAACGTCGTTGTAATTGATGAGGCGTATGTGGATTTCGGCGGCGAATCATGTCTCACGCTGATTGAGAAGTACGATAATCTTTTGGTCACCAGAACATTTTCAAAATCCTATTCAATGGCAGGAGCACGACTCGGTTTCGGCATCGCAAGCAGTGCGATAATCGCCGATCTCAATACAATAAAATACTCGACAAACCCTTACAACATAAACAGAATAACAATGGCTGCGGGGGCAGCCGCAATTGATGACAGCTGCTATTACAAGGCAAACTGCGAAATTATTGTTAAAAACCGAGAATATACTAAGAAAAAACTCAACGAACTCGGATTCACCGTAACGGATTCGGCTGCAAACTTTCTTTTTGCGGCTCATCCCGAAATAAGCGGCAGAGAGCTTTATATTGAGCTGAAAAAAGCGGGAATTTTGGTACGACATTTTGATTCACCGAAAATAGAAAACTATAACCGCATAACCATCGGAAGTGCAGAGCAAATGGATAAATTTATAGCCGCTGTAAGTGAGATAATCTGCAAAAGGAGACAAAAATGAGAAACAGTACCATAACAAGAAAAACCGCCGAAACAAACATAGAACTGTCTATTAACCTTGACGGGAGCGGTATTTCCGCAATAAATACAGGCTGCGGATTTTTCGACCACATGCTTACGCTTTTTGCGTCACACGGTATGTTCGATCTCTCCGTATCTTGCATTGGCGACACATATGTAGATTTTCACCACTCTGCCGAGGATATCGGAATTTGTCTCGGTCAAGCATTCCGTGAGGCTCTCGGAAATAAAAAAGGAATCGCACGCTACGGCGACAAAATACTCCCTATGGATGAGGCACTGATTCTGTCGGCAGCCGACATCTCGGGGAGAGGGATGCTGTGTTTTGAATTGAATGTTCCCTCGGACAAAATAGGAACTTTTGATACCGAGCTCGTTGAAGAATTTTTTGTTGCCTTTGCTCGTGAATCGGGAATCACTCTCCACATCAAGCAGATTTCGGGAAAAAACTCACATCACATTATTGAGGGTACATTTAAATCTGTCGCAAGATGTCTTTCCTGTGCGGTTGCATGCGATGAAAAAAGGGCAGATCAAATACCGTCAACCAAAGGGGTACTGTAATGCTTGTAATCGTTGACTACGGTGTGGGTAATTTGTTTTCCCTGAAAAGCTCACTTTCATTTATAGGGAAAGAAGCTGTCGTGAGCGGAAATCCAAGCGTAATAGAAAACTCCGACAGAATTATTCTTCCGGGGGTAGGTGCATTTGCCGATGCGGCCGCAAAGCTTCGCGAGCACGGGCTCGACAAGCTCGTATGCAAAAAAGCGGCTGACGGAACGCCTATTATGGGAATCTGTCTCGGTATGCAGCTTCTTTTCGAGAGCAGCATGGAATACGGCATGCACGAAGGGCTTTCTTTGATAAGCGGCACGGTGCGCCCTATCGGGGATGTAATTCCGTCAAATCTGAAAATTCCGCATATTGGTTGGAATTCACTTGATTTTACCGAGAATAAACACCCTATTTTCAAGTATATAGAAAACGGAGCAT
>JAZODB010000150.1:0-4503 GCA_045596785.1 Eubacteriales bacterium | reverse complement strand
CTCTACCACCCCAAGGTAGCGCGCTCCCAACTGCGCCACACCCAGATGCAACGATAGATATTATATCACTGAAAGCAAATATTGTCAATAGTTTTTTTGATTTTTTCGAATTTAATTTTTAAAAAAAGCAGATTTATTCTTCTTGAAACAGTTGCTTCGGTTTGTTATACTTATTTAAGTAAATATTTTTATGATTTTGAGATTCGAAAAGTTTCAGATGGAAATAGCTTCGGAGTTAAAAGAAATGGTGCAAAAAACAAAAAGATTGTTCTTTTCATAATATCGGTTATTGCTTCATTAACCTTTATAACTTTTTGTGCACCGGAGAATATTGAGGAGACGGAAGATTCATCAGCGACTATCAACGATACGGAATACTTACAAAGAAATAATAGTCCATTCTCCTCATAGGTCTGAGTCTGCCGAAATAGTAGAATCGCTTAATCATTACAGAGATCCGTTTATTTATTATGAGGATGGCACTTATTATATTTACGGCACCGATTACGGTTCAAACAGACATTGCCTTTTTTCGAGTTCACTTTACGGTACTTGGGAAAAATCTCAGCATTGGCTGGAAGAACGTCCCGAAGACCTTTTGGGCTCGCTTGATGCCTTTTCCGCACCCGATTTTTTCAAATAC
Source organism: Eubacteriales bacterium (assembly GCA_045596785.1). Lineage (GTDB taxonomy): Bacteria > Bacillota > Clostridia > Oscillospirales > CAG-272 > UMGS1696. The sequence continues at coordinate 3,860 of JAZODB010000150.1, read as the reverse complement.
AAAGACAGCTATTATCTTTTTATAAATTATGCTTTGGACTACTGTTGATGATAACGGTTACAGCACGCATATAGCTCGCAGTACAACAGGGAAAATAACCGGTCCGTACATAACCGAAGGTGCGCTTTTTCCCGCAAACATGTGGAAATATGACGGAGGGCACGGTCACTACTTTACTGCGGAAAATGGGCAGATGTATCTTGTTATACATTCGCCTAACAATTGGGAAAGGCTTGAGACGATGCCGTATCCAATTACGACTTTGATACCGATAATGGAAAAGGATGACACTCTTGTTTGGGGTTTAACGGCAGCGCCGATCAAGTGACTTGCATTTTGTGTAAAGAACACCGAGATTTTTAAATCTCGGTGTTCTTTTGCTGGCCTCATCAAATGAGATTTTAAAATCCGAGTAATTGTTTTTCGGAAATGAGGAAATATCGTTCGATGACTTCATATGACATAAAATCCACTGAAATAAAGCTATAATTATTATGAAAGGGGGCGGGATTATAACCGTATATGCCGATATTCTTTTCGTTGTTAATTTCAGCATGGATTTTCTGACACTTTTTATTTCGGGAAAACTAACAAATAAAAAAATGAAAAAGCTGAAACTTATTTTAGGTGCATCAATAGGCTCTCTTTCGGGAACTGCAATAACATTTGTTCCGTACAGCTCCGAAATTACGCAGGGGGTATTTACGGTTGTATTCGGATTTGTTGTTTCGCTGATTATGACCTACATTGCATTTGGGAAGTACACATCTTTTTTTGCGATGCTGCGTGATTGTGTTATAGTTTGGGGCTCCGGTGCGCTTATCGGCGGTGTGATGACATTTGTTATAAACATGGGTGAGCCTGTATATTTCGACTATGGAAGAAACTTCGCCGTATCGTTTGCGGTTTGTGCGGCAGTTTCTCTTTTTACTGTAAGATTTATTCTGTCGGGAAAATCAAAGAAAAGTGCAGTGGTGAAAATAACCGAAGGTGAAGAGACCTATACTGTAAAGGCGCTGTGTGACAGCGGCAGCTTTATATCCGAACCGTTGACGGGAGTTCCCGTAATCATAATCCGTGAAAGCGAGCTTGGAAATACGGGATTGCGTTTGAAATCCGATATTTTGACTGAGCTCAGGCTCAGAATCATACCTATAAACGGAATTTGCGGAAACAGGATTCTCCGAGGATTTATACCCGATAAAGTAATGATTGACGATGTGGAGGTGCGTGCTATAATTGCGTCTGATGGAGAAAGTTCGGATTACGGCGGATTTGACGGTATAATTCCGTCAATATTGTGTAAATAAACAATTGTGAGGTGAATAATGATAGTTAAGTCGGATGTGCTGAATACTCTCAGTGATTTTAAAGTGACAGTTGGCAGAATGATGCTTGCCATATTCGGTGAGGGCGGCGGGCACTATATAAACGGAGCGGAGATTTTGCCGCCGCCTCTTTCGCCTGATGAAGAAGCGAAAATACTTGAGAAATTTGACGAGGACCGCTCACTTTCAGATGTGCTTATAAAGCATAATCTCAGACTTGTTGTATATATTGCAAAGAAATTTGATGGATGCGGAACGGGTATAGAAGATTTAATATCAATCGGTACAATAGGGCTGATAAAGGCAATAAATACATATAAAACGGACCGTGGAATAAAGCTTGCAACATATGCCTCGCGGTGTATAGAGAATGAGATTCTGATGTATATAAGAAAAAATGCTTCGCATAAGGGTGATTTATCAATTGACGAGCCGCTTAATACCGATTGGGACGGAAATGAGCTTTTGTTGTCCGATGTTCTCGACTCGGGCGACGGTCCGGTCGGTATGGAGCTTGAGAAAACAGAGGACGAGCGTACTATACGCGAGGCTGTCGCGGGACTCGATAAAAGAGAACGTGAAATAATAGAGCTGAGGTACGGTCTGCGCGGAGGGCGAGAGCTTACCCAAAAGGAAGTTGCGGGAAAAATGGGGATATCTCAGTCTTACATTTCAAGAATCGAGAAAAGAATTATTTCAAGATTGAGAAAACAAATAGCAAAAAGAATATAATGTAAAAAAAATATCGTTATATAAAAAAATAAAGTAAAAAACTATTGATTTTTGAAAAAAAGTGTGATATAATACTTATTACGTGAGTATTTACAGAAGAGGTGAAAACAATGAAAACAGGAATTCATCCTCAGTATAATGAGGTAACAATTCGTTGCGCTTGCGGTGAAACTGTAACCACACATTCAACTAAGGGCGATAACGGTGAGCTTCGCGTTGACATTTGTTCAAAGTGTCATCCTTTCTTTACCGGAAAGCAGAAATTCGTTGATTCAGGCGGGCGCGTTGATAAGTTCAAGAAGCGTCTTGAACAGAGCGGCAAATAAGTTTTGCTTTAATAATTTTGTCCGAGAAAAGTCGTCGGACAGGATAAGCTAAGCTACGGCTTTTGTATCCTGTCCGACTTTTTCTGTCCTCATCTTAATACGAGCGGAGATTGTAAATGGATAAGAATGATATAACCAATATAACAAAAACCAAAGCTATTCTGTGCGCAATATACTCTAAAAGCGAAGAAAAAGAGTGTTATGTATCTCTCGGAGAGCTTGAAAAGCTCGCGGAAACAGCAGAATGTGATTGCGTCGGCATTGTAACACAGTGCAGAGAAACACCGAATGTAAAAACAGTCCTCGGGAGCGGAAAAACAGCAGAGCTTTCAGAACTATGCAAGAGCCTTGAAGCGGAGCTTGTCATTTTTGACTGCGAACTGTCTCCATCTCAGATAAAATCTATTGAAGATGAAATTGAAACGGAAGTTTCGGTTATTGACCGCAGTATGCTGATTCTTGACATATTTGCCGCTCATGCGAGAACAAGCGAAGGGCGTCTTCAGGTGGAGCTTGCTCAGCTTAGGTATACATCTCCGAGACTTGTGGGACACGGCAGAGAGCTTTCGCGTCAGGGAGGCACATCGTCCTCAGGCTCGGTTGGAGCAAGAGGCCCCGGCGAAACAAAGCTTGAGATTGACCGCAGACGTATAAAGGAAAAAATCAGCGCTCTTGAAACCGAGCTTGAAAAGGTAGAGCAGAATCGTTTGGTAATGAGACGACAAAGGGATAAGTCAGGTATTACCAAATGCGGAATTGTGGGCTATACGAATGCGGGAAAAAGTACGCTTCTCAACTATTTGACAGGAGCCGGCATTTTAGCGGAAAACAAGCTTTTTGCCACACTTGACCCCACAACAAGACAGTTTACAACACCTAACGGCACAAAGCTTCTTCTTACGGATACTGTGGGATTTATCAGAAATCTTCCGCATCATCTTATAAAAGCATTCAAATCAACCCTTGATGAAGCTGTTTATTCGGATATTCTGCTGATCGTCATAGATTCTTCGGATCCCGAATTTGTCAGTCAGACAAGCGTTACAACAGAGCTGCTTGAAGAACTCGGTGCTGTCGGAAAACCTATCATATATGTTTTCAACAAATGTGACATATGCGGTGACCGCGACGCACTGATTCACATGAAATCTATTGCCGCGAGCGCAAATACAGATGTGGTTTTTATTTCATCGAAAACAGGTGCCGGATGTGATGCTCTCGTTTCAAAAATCGAAGCTATTTCCGCAAGAGGAAAGCATCGCGTATCCCTCATGATTCCGCCCGAGGATGGTGCTGTTACAGGTATTATATATAAAGAAGCGGATGACGTTGAAGTAGATTATCGCGAGGATGGCATATATGTACATTGTGTAGCTGACGACAAGCTGTACGCTCGAATAAAAAAATATATAGTGGAAGAAATGTAATTTGATATGAAGAAGCAAGTAAAAAACGACTTGTCGGAGCCTAAGAG
>JAZODB010000149.1:0-6471 GCA_045596785.1 Eubacteriales bacterium | reverse complement strand
AGGTTTGTTAGTTGCTTGTGCCGCCTTGGCTTCCGCTTCTGCCTTAGCCTTAGCTTCGGCTTCCGCTTTTGCCTTAGCTTCGGCTTCTGCCTTAGCCTTAGCTTCGGCTTCCGCTTTTGCCTTGGCTTCCGCTTCCGCTTTTGCCTTAGCTTCCGCTTCCGCTTTTGCCTTAGCTTCCGCTTTTGCCTTGGCTTCGGCTTCCGCTTCTGCTTTCGCCTTAGCTTCCGCTTCTGCTTTTGCTTTAGCTTCCGCTTTTATGCGCTCTTCCTCCGCAACCCTTTTCTCACGCTCATCCGGAGATTCGGGCAGTGAAATTTTAGTTTTTCCGCTTATATATCCGTCTATATCTTTGATCTGAGCGCCCTCCGTCATATGTTCAAACAAGAGGTTAACCTCGTCGGCTTCAAGTGCTGCCGAGTTGCTTTTGACTTGAATACCAAGTTCCTCGAGAGTCCCCTGGAGTTCCTTCGGCTTCACACCGAGGTCTTTCGCAATTTGGCTAATTCTGAACATCGAATTCGACTTCGTTGCCATTCTCAATCATCCTTTCTATCATCGCAGCATTCGTCTGTTTTCAATTTCGTATCAGTCCCCGAAAATTCGCGGCATACGTATTCCCACGGACCTTTTTTTGAAAAAGCAGCAGCCGCGCATGAAGATCTCTTTCCAAGCATCTGCGCAATAGCCGCGCTGTCATACGATTTTATAAAATATTTTGTGTTATAATATTTGCATTTGTCGGTAAGCTGTTTTTTTGTCCTTTCAGAAGCATCGCACGCAATAAGCACAAATGCGGCTCTGCCGCGTCTGACTTCTCCCAAAATCAAATCAAACCCTGTTGTTACACCTCCGGCAGACATGCAAAGCCCTATATATCTTTCAATCACGCTACCACCGATTTATATTTTGTCACTGAATGGACTCAAGAATTTTTTTCCATCTCAAATTTAATTTCCCTCTCGAGATCATCCATAATCTCGTCGGAAATTTCGCACTCAAGAGAATTGCGAAGAACTCCGCTTTTCTTTACTTTTTTGAAGCAGTCCGTATTCTTACAAATATATGCTCCACGTCCGGATTTCTTTCCTGAAAAATCCAATGAAATCACGCCCTCCGGAGAACGTACAACACGAATCAAATCACGCTTCGGAAAAGTTCCGCGGCATCCGACGCATCGTCTTTCCGGAATTTTCTTTTTTGTCTCTCCTGTTTTTTTGGGTTTAGTTTCAGCCATAAATCCTCCGGTCCACCGTAGTTTCGACGGTTCTTTGCTCAGTTCTTGATGCCCTTAATGTCTATTTTGCATCCTGTAAGCTTTGCGGCAAGACGAACATTCTGACCTTCCTTGCCTATTGCAAGTGAAAGCTGATCTCCGGCAACCTGTACGGAAGCACTGCGCTCACCGTCAAACTCAACCGAAAGAGTTTCTGCGGGAGACAGCGCGGCAGCAATATATTTTTCAGGTTTTTCAGAATATTCGATAACGTCTATCTTCTCTCCGCGCAACTCTTCAACAATTGCGTTAATTCTCATTCCGCGGTTACCGATGCACGCACCAACTGCGTCAACCTCCGCATCACGCGAAAATACCGCAATTTTTGTTCTTGAGCCCGCCTCACGCGAGATTCCCTTAACGAGAACCGTACCGTCTGCTATTTCGGGAATATCAACCTCAAACATACGCTTGATCATTCCGGGATTTGTACGCGAGAGATTTACAACGGGCGCATTTTCGCTGTCACGACTGACCTCCGTAACGAACACGCGGATTCTGTCTCCGACATGAAGCTCTTCCCCCGGAAGCTGCTCCGAGCGCGGCAGAAGCACATCGCTTGTTCCCGTATCAACCCATACATCTCCCGTTGCTTCTTCTCTTTTTGTTACAATCGCGGAGATAACCTCCTCGCGCTTCTTTTCATATTCGCGTGCAATGTTATTTTTCTCAGCCTCGCGTATTCCCTGCACGATTACCTGTTTTGCGGTCTGAGCCGAAATTCTGCCGAAGTTCTTCGTTTTAATTTCATTTTCAACCACGGAACCAAGCTCGTATCTGCGGCTTATCGCCTGAGCATCATCCAAGGATATCTCGGTTTTGGGGTCCAAAACCTCCTCAACAACCGTTCTTCTTCCGTATACTTTTACGTATCTTTTTTCCTTGTTGATGTCTACTCTAACCGACGCATTCCCATATTGTTTTCTGAATGCCGAAACAAGAGCTGCTTCTACTTTTTCAAGCATATAGTCCACAGGTATGCCTTTCGTTTTTTCAAGCAGTTCAAGTGCTTCAAAAAGCTCTGCGTTCATGTCAACTTTCCATGCCTTTCTTCATTTGCGGTGTAAATTCCCGCTTTAATATTTTTTACCAATCAAAAACCGTTTCGCATTTAGCAACGGATTTTAGCGCAAAACGCTTCTCTTCATCGCCCACTTTAACCGCAATTTCGTCACCGTCAAGTGAGATAAGCGTAGCTCTCAGAGTTTTTGAGCCATCAATCGCCGTGTAAAATTTAAGCATAACGTCAGCTCCGCGCATCCGTGAGAAATGCTCGGGTCGCGTAAGGGTACGTTCCACTCCGGGCGAAGATACTGCGAGCATATATGCGTCTTCAATGGGGTCTGCCTCATCGAGAACGGGGTCAATAGCGCGGTGCATTTTTTCGCAATCATTTATTGTAATACCGCTCTCCGAATCCGTATCAATCGTTATGCGCAAAACCATATCGGCGCCTTCGCGTACATACTCGACATCCCAAATTATATATCCGAGCTCCGCCGCGATAGGCTCGGCGAGCTCACGCACAGTCTCGGAAATACTTCTTTTCTGCTTCACCTTTACACTCCATATCATAAACAAGAGAGTGGACCGATTTGCCCACTCTCTTTCTCTTATATCCTCTTGTATGTTATTATACCACACCGATTGATTTATTGCAATAGATTTTGTTCTCTTCAATACACAAACTTTCCAATGAACAATACAATTAATTTGGCAATATTGCAGAAAAGCTTATTTCAAGATTACTTCTTACTCAAATTATCCCCATTATTTTTGCAAATTCGGTAAGATTTTTTGAAATGTAGTCCATCTTGCTGACACTCGCCGGTGACGCACCTCCCGGAAGTGCATCGGGGTAATTTACAAGTGCTCCCGCAATTCCTGCGTTTTTCCCCGAAAGACCGTCGATTTCGCGATCTCCTATCATAATAGTTTCCGAAAGCACAAGAGAATTTCGTGTAATCAAAGTTTTCAGTGCATCAGGAGACGGTTTGGGTGGAAAATTCTCATCAGCGGTCAGGATATCCGAAAAATATCCGTCAAAGCCGAAACGCTTGAGATAGTAAAAAGTTGTATTGTTTCGGTGCGTGTAAAGGAAATTTCTTCCTCCGCGCGAAATTACTTTCGAGAGAACTTCCGCGGCATCCGCAAACGGCACAATCCTCGGCTCGATTTCATCATCGGCGGCATAGTCGTGGATTTTTAAAAATCTGCCGTACGCATCATCTGATATTGACGTATATTCCCTCATTGAAGCAAAGCTGACCTGAAGATGAGCCATGACCTCGGCGGGTTCAAAACGCTCCGCGAGTCCATCAGATGTCATAATCTTCCAAAGTGCGGCAAAAATATGCGGATACGAGTCAAACAGCGTACCGTCGAAATCCCATATATAATTTTTATAAAGCATTTATCTTTTCTCGCGAGCCTGAGTTCGCGTCACCCTTTGCAAACTCGCAATCCCATCGGAAAGCGAAGCCACAAGCGCGTCAATATCCTCCTCCGTATTTGTGTGTGAAATACTTATGCGAATAGTACAGTCCATATCACGCTCAGATGTGCCGAATGCAGCAAGAGCCGCGCTTTTCTTCTTGGAGTTTGCCGCACATGCGGAGCCTGCCGAAACGTAAACTCCTCTCCCAGACAGATAATTAAGCATGGTTTCACTTCGAATAGACGGCAAAATAATACTGCAAATATTGGGCAGGGAGCATGTCGGATTATTGAAGCGCAAATCAAGATGGCAAAGTGCGCTGTCAAGTCTTTTTCGCAAAAGCTCGGTGCGTGCAATATTTTCTCCAAGCGCCGCCCTCTCCTCCTCTGCGGCTGCCGCAAATGCGGCAATTGAGCAAAGGTTCTCCGTTCCGCTTCTGAAACCCTCCTCTTGTCCGCCGCCGGGCATAACCGCAACGATATTTTTTCGTTTTATAACCTCGGCGGAGATATACAATGCTCCCGCACCGCGCACGCTGTGAATTTTATGTGCACTGACCGTAAGCGTGTCAACACCGAGCGTATACGGCGTAAATTTCAGCTTCATATATCCCTGAACGGCATCGCAATGGACAACAGCATCAGGAAAATAAGACTTAACAAGGGCAGCGGCGGATTTCACATCATAAACCGCTCCCGTTTCGTTATTGACAAGCATAAATCCCGCAAAAATAACAGGAGAAGATACATTTTCAAGTGCGTTTTTCAAATAATCGAGAGCAAGCACCCCGCCCGTTGTCGGAACTCGTATCACGTCACAGCCCCTGCGTTCAAGAAGCGAAGCAGGTCCGTCAATCGACGGATGTTCTCCTGCCGAAATGATAATCGTTCCCGGATGATTGACATCGCGCTTTTTTGCGCCGAAGCATCCGAGCATTGCAATATTGTTTGATTCGGTTCCGGAAGAGGTAAATATCAGCTTATCACCGCCAAGCTGTGGAATGCCAAGCGATTTTGAAACGGATTTACGCGACTCTCTGAGCAGAGCAGACGCTCTTTGCCCAATACTATGAACAGACGAAGGATTTCCCCATACAAGCGCCGCTTCGGCAAGTGCCGCAAGTGCCTTCTCAGACGGCTTCGTCGTTGATGAATTATCGAGATAATGTTCCGCTGTTGTCATTTTATAATAAGATATTCAAGCATCAGGTTTACGTCGTCGGTGTGCAAATCAAAGTTTTCGGCAACGGAAGTATAGGTGAACACGTATACCACGGAATTTTTGATACATGCCACCTGCATAATTTTATATTCGAACTCGCCGAGACTTGCGGTATAAATATATTTTTTACCGTATATCTCATCAACTGTTATGTTTTCTTCGGCTTCGATGTTTACATTGTCAAATACAAGCTCAACGTCACCGATATTGATTTCCCACCATTCGTCAAGGCTCGTATCGGTATTTTCAAGCTCCCACGAGATTACGGAAACACTCGACGGATCGCTTTCGCTGTAATATGCTCCGGCAGCTTTAGTACTCAAATCAACGGTCCAATCATCCGGCACATACAAATAAAAATCAGCTTTTTCGTCGGATGCGGTAATCATTCCCGCAGGTGCCGAAAAATCGCCTTTCTTTTCACATGAGGAGATGGACAGCGCAAATGTAAGCACAACCGCAAAAAGAATGAGCTTCATAAATAATTTTTTCATTTTGATTTCCTTTCGGGGATTATCAGATATTATTTCACATATGTAGTTAGTATATTTCACATGGGAAAAATATTCAAGCACAAAATGTAAACATTGAATATCTGACCTATTTTCAAAAATAATACTGACATAAAAAATTGGTTTTTGCCGCAACGGTATTCCATTTAACTCTGATATGTGATATAATGTAAGAAAAACATTACAGAACTATTGGGGATTATTATGCTTAAAACAAAAATCGTATGCACACTCGGTCCATCATCCAATTCTCCCGAAATGATTGACAAAATGATTTCATCCGGAATGAACGTAGCGCGGCTAAACTTCTCTCACGGAACTCACGGAGAGCACGGTGAGGTCATTCGCCGTCTCAAGGAAGCGCGCGAAAGACTCAATGTTCCCCTTGCCATAATGCTCGACACAAAGGGACCGGAAATTCGTATATGTAAATTTGTCCTCGGATATGCAGAACTGAAAACAGGAGATGATTTCACACTTACAACAGATGAAATCGAAGGCGACTCCTCACATGTGTCTGTGACCTACAAAGCTCTCCCTTCTCAGGTCAAATGCGGCGACCGCATACTGCTTAACGACGGAGCTCTCGAACTGACCGTGCGCGAAACCACCGAAACCGAAGTTCGCTGTAAAGTAACATCCGGTGGAATTATTAAGGACAGAAAAGGCGTAAACATTCCGAACGTACACCTCAACATGCCGTATCTGTCGGATCAGGATAAACGCGATTTGATTTTCGGAATCGAAAACGATATTGATCTCGTTTCAGCCTCGTTTGTTCGTACTCCCGCCGATGTTATGGGAATGAGAAAATTCCTTGACTACAATGGCGGACACGATATAAAAATCATATCCAAAATCGAAAATCTTGAGGGAATTGAAAACTTTGACGAAATACTCCGTGTCTCAGACGGCATAATGGTTGCAAGAGGAGATATGGGAGTCGAAGTAGACTTCGAGCGCCTCCCCGGACTCCAAAAGCGTTTTATAAAAAGATGTTATCAAGCCGGCAAGATGGTAATAACCGC
>JAZODB010000148.1:0-9458 GCA_045596785.1 Eubacteriales bacterium | reverse complement strand
ATAGCGAGCAAGAGCTTAGCAATATACTTATTAAATATGGTGAAGAAAAGTTTGCTCGTAATATTGCAAGAAATATTGTTAAGGTTAGACAGATAAAGCCTATTGAAACAACACTTGAACTTGCTGAGATAATTAGCAATTCTGTCCCTGCAAAATATAAAAGAGATGGACACCCTGCAAGAAAAACATTTCAGGCAATAAGAATTGAAGTCAACGAAGAGCTCACGACACTCAGTCAGGCAGTTGAGGATATGTTCTATAGTCTTAAGGTCGGAGGACGACTTTCAATAATAACTTTCCATTCTCTTGAAGACAGAATCACAAAGGATGTACTGCGAAGTCTTTCTTCAGGGTGTACATGTCCTCCCGAATTTCCGGTATGCGTATGCGGAAAAACACCTGAGATTAGACTGCTTTCGAAAAAACCGTTAATCCCGACAGACGAAGAACAGCGAGAAAATCCGCGCTCTCGAAGTGCAAAACTCAGAACAGCTGAGAAAATATAAAATATTAATTTTACGGAGGAAGCCATGACGTACGAAAAAGTAGCTGATTACACGCTCGGTGACAAACTGAAAAAGCAGTTTCGCGGACGCGGAGCAGCATTAAACGGTATGCATGCTTCCAGCACCTCAGAGCTTATGCACATGGCAGAAATGGGACATGATCCCACTGTAAACTGTGCGGAGCAAGCATTCCGTAATAATTACAACACTTTCCGCGGCGAGAGAAGTGTCCGCTCCGCGGCATATGAAAAGGTGCCGAAAGAACCCGTACATCAAACGAAAAATTTCGATTACGGAAGACAAAAAAATGAAAACGCAGGGAAGAATTTCAAACAATCGCAAAGAGTGAATGGCTCGGAGAAAAGTGATGCTCACTCATATAAGTCAGGGGCGCGGTACCAAAAACCCATAACCCCGTCTGCTGAGATATGCGAGCCGCGGAAAACGATACCGTTTACATTTCTGCTTATTCTTATTACTATGGCGGTGATGTTTATGGCTCTGATATTCAGTATTTGCGAAGTGTATAAAACCACAAATGAAATATCTATGCTTGAAAATGAGCTTGATGTTCTGAGAGAGCGCGCTGAAATGCTTGAGCTTGAGCTTGAGGAGAAGAATGATATTAAAGTTATAGAGAATATCGCTTCGGAAAAACTCGGCATGGTTGGTGAGGAATCGGTCCGACGCAAATACATATCGCTTTCAAATGGTGAGCACATAGAAGTTCTTGAAGAACCCGAGGAGGAAGCGGCAGGCGGAGTAATGCTGTCATCAATATTCACATCACTCGGAAAGTTTTTTGAAAAATTCAGTTGACACGCTTTTGAGCAGCAGAATATAAACAGGGATTAAAATTCCCGAGAGCACGGGTTGCATCATTTTGGCAGCCCGTTACTTTTCAGAATATAAAAGCAGATTCGAAAATATATTATAATAAGCGGGATTAAATCTGCCAAATACTGCGGATGTGAACGGGGATTTTGCGCATATGGATCGGATGCAAAACAGAACAGACCTTAAGACTACAAACAGACTGAAATTCTTTTTCTGCGCGTTTATTTTGTTGGCGGGTGTAATAATCGGAAGACTTGCGTATTATCAGATTAAAATGTACGACTATTATCAGGAAAAGGTTCTAAATCAGCTGACGAAACAGACTGAGGTGAATCCGGAGAGAGGGACTATTACAGATACAAACGGAAATGTGCTTGCGACCAATAAAACCGTGTATAATGTAATTCTTTCCCCCGCCGATATTATTGCCACAATGAAAGAAAATGATAAGAAAAATTCTGACAATGAGTCGGATAACGATGTTTATTATACTTTCAGCGACGAGGAGTACGGAATAAGTTATGCCGGAGATGAGCTGAATAAGCTGATAGCCGAGGTGCTTTCGAAATACCTTTCGGTCGATAAGCAGTCTGTACTCGACAAGGCAGCAAAGGAAAACCGCATGTATGAGGTCGTAAAGAACAATGTTGAAACAGACATGGCGGATAGAATTGAAAAATTCATTGCCGAGTTTGGACTTAAAAAAGAGATTTACTTTGTGGCTTCATCAAAAAGATACTATCCCCACGGAGACCTTGCGTCGCATGTAATAGGCTTCACAAATTCAGACGGTATCGGAATATATGGTCTCGAATCATATTACAATAATCTCCTTGAGGGAACATCGGGAAGATATATTCTTGCACAGGATGCAAGAAATATGGATATGCCTTTCGAATACGAAAGATATATTGAAGCGGATGACGGATATAATATTGTTACAACGATAGACATATATATTCAGTATGAGCTTGAAAATCAGCTTGAAAAAACCTATATAGAATCGGGAGCGGGAAACCGAGTTACGGGAATTGTTATGGATCCCAATACAGGTGCGATTCTTGCGATGGCAACATACCCGTCATTTGATTTAAACGCACCGTATACTCTTGACGAATATTCTGCGGCGGCTCTTGAAAATATGAATCTGGCAAAGGATTCGAAAGAGTACAATGATGCGTTCTACAATTTGCTTTATTCAATGTGGAACAATAAGGCAATTACCGAAACCTACGAGCCGGGCTCTACATTCAAAATAATAACGACAGCTATGGCTATTGAGAACGGAGAGGTTACTCCGAATGACCCGTTTTTCTGCTCGGGTGAGCTTAAGGTAGATGGGTGGCCGTATCCCATTCACTGTCATAAGACAACAGGGCACGGCGCGGTAACTTTTCGTGTTGGGCTTCAGCAGTCGTGCAATCCCGTGCTCATGACCATTGCTCAGCGGGTTGGACGAGAAAGCTTTTACAATTATTTCGGTGCTTTTGGGTATACAGGTAAAACCGGAATTGATCTCCCCGGAGAGGTAGCAGGAATATATTCCTCATATAAGGATTTCGCAAATGTATCCCTTGCCGTGTATTCTTTCGGTCAAACTTTTAAAACCACAGCAATACAGCAGATAAGGGGAATATCATCGGTTGCAAACGGCGGCTATCTCGTTACCCCTCATCTTCTCAAGGAAATAGTCGATAACGACGGGAATGTCATTCAGTCATTCGAACCGGAGAAAGTTCGCCAAGTTGTGAGTACAGAGACATGCGACACAATAACCGATATTCTTGAAGAGGGTGTTGCCACGAACGGCGGAGCGAAAAATGCGTATGTCAAGGGATACAGAGTAGCAGCCAAAACGGGAACCTCGGAAAAAAGAGATGAATACGACGAGTTCGGGAATACCCCTTACCGTGTAGGCTCGTGCGTGGCTTACGGTCCTGCCGATGACCCTCAGGTTGCGGCGATCATCATAGTCGATAAACCTCTTGCTGGTATGGTATACGGAAGCGTCGTTGCGGCTCCGTATATATCCAATTTGCTTTCGTATGTTCTTCCGTATATCGGAATAGAACCGCAGTACACTACCGAGGAGCTGGCGAAGCTTGATATTACCTTGTCAAACTATATCGGCGCAACAGTGGAAAATACCGAAGCGGATTTGAGCTGGCGCGGCTTTGATTATGAGATAATCGGAAGCGGAGATACAATAACGGCTCAAGTACCTCCTCCCGGCTCAAAGATATCAAGTGATACAGGTATGCTGATACTGTATACAGGGGAAGAGAGACCGTCAGATACAGTTGATGTTCCCAATTTGATGGGCATGTCGGCATATAACGCAAATAACGCCGCAGTTTCAGCAGGACTCAATGTCACATTTTACGGCTCAACAAACGGTTCTACCGCAACCGTTATTTCGCAGTCCATTGAGGCAGGGCAGAGAGTTCCGCGAGGAACGATTATTGAAATAGAAGTTCGTCACCTTGACGGTACAGACTGATAAAAACACTAAGATTACAGGTAACTGCAAATAAAGGATTTCCAAAACTTACTGAAATAATTGTATGCGGAGGAAATCATATGAAATCAGGCGAACTTTTTCGTGACAGCGGTGTAGTTTCCGTTCCGACGGACATTGAAATCCGCGGAATATCATGCGATTCAAGAAGAGTTAAGGATGGCTATTTATTCATTTGCCACCGCGGAAGCCGTACCGACGGACATGATTTTGCGGCAGAGGCACAAAAAAACGGTGCAGTTCTGATTCTCGGAGAGCATCCGACAGACGGAATCGAAAATATGCTTTTAACAGATTCGACACGCCATGCCGAATCTGTGCTGTGGTATAATTTCACCGACCGACCGACCGACGGGATGGAGAAAATTGCGGTTACGGGAACTGCCGGAAAAACATCGGTTTCATACCTTCTCAGGCATATTTTAAGTGCGGCGGGAAAAAAGGTGGGGATGATTTCCACGGTAGGGGTTTTCTCCGGTAATCGCAGGCTCAAAATCGGGGAAAACGGAGGTTCATCGGTTTCCGATATTTCGGGTGCGATGACAACGCCGGACCCTGAGTATTTCTTCCGAGCGGCTTCTGAAATGCGTGACGATGGGTGCGAAACAATCGTATTTGAGGCATCCTCTCAGGCTATTGCTATGGGGAGGCTTTCGGCAATAAAGCCGAACTCCGTTATATATACGAATTTATCCCAAGAACACCTTGATTATCATCTGACTATGGAGAATTACTTTACTGCTAAAGCAAGCTTGATGAATTATGCGGATTCGGCGATAATCAATGCAGATGACCCTTGGATTGGAAGACTGTACGAAATGTTTGACGGAAAGAAAATAATCCGCTGTTCGGCAAATTCTGCCAACATTTCGAAATCAGAAGTTTGTGCTTTGAAATATACGCCTCGCGGAACAGATGGCATTGAGTATATATACTATTCTCGTGATGCGGTGTTTGGAATAAAAACTCCGCTGTTAGGCCGTTATTCCGTTTATAACACTATGGAAGCGGCGGCGTGTGCGATTAATCTCGGATGCGATCCGATTACGGTTAAAGCGGCTCTTTCGGATTTTAGAGGTATCGATGGAAGATTATGCAAGGTACAGCTTCCTCTTTTGAAACATGAGGCTGAGGCCGGACAGCTTCCGAGCATATTTATAGACTATGCCCATACCCCCGCATCGTTATCGGCTGTTCTCAATACTGCGCGTGGGATATCGGGAGGAAGACTTATAGTACTTTTCGGATGCGGTGGAGACCGCGACAGAACAAAACGACCCGAAATGGCAAAGGCAGCTTTGAGTGGGGCAGATTTTACTGTGATTACAAGCGATAATCCGAGAACGGAAAATCCGGAAGACATTATTGAAGATATTCTCACAGGAGTAAACGGTGATGCTTCATATACGGTGATTCCCGACAGGCGTGAGGCAATAAAATATGCCGTTAATATTTCCGAAGCGGGAGATATGTTGATACTTGCGGGAAAAGGTCACGAGAAATATGAAATAGATGCCGACGGAAAGCATCCTTTCGATGAGGAAGAGCTTGTATGTGATGCAATGTATCAAAAATTCGGCATAAATCGGAAAAACACCTGAATTTTAAAATAAAATATAACTTGTTTTACGATATTTCATTTGGTTTATTGCGATAAAATTGAATTTAGCTAAATTGTTGAAATACAGGAGATACAAATGAGTGTAGAATTGAAATTAAAGCTTTTAACTCCGTCTGAGATTGCTTCGGCTGTCGGGGGTAAGCTTGAAGCTTATTGCGGATGTGCCGACAATTTGCAGCAGAATCGAATAGCGACAAGTTCCGCGGAAGGCAGATTAGGGACCATATTCTGCGCGATAAAAGGACAGAATGCCGATGGTAACGATTATATTTCAGAGGCACTTTCATTGGGTTCAAACTGTTTCATTTGTCAGAGAGTTCCGGAGGATGCAAAGAATCTCGGAAAACCGTTTTGTGCGATTATAGTAGAGGATACAATAAAGGCACTCGGAAGCCTTGCATCGTATTACAGGGGCTTTTCTAAAGCTGAATTTATTGCAATTACCGGAAGTGTCGGAAAAACCACCACGAAAGAATTTATTTACGCAGTGGCTTCATCCGCCTTCAAAACGCATAAGACAAGTGGTAATTACAACAATGAGCTCGGTCTTCCGCTTACGATATTCGGTATAGCAAAAGATGACCGTGTTGTTGTTCTTGAAATGGGAATGAGTAATCTCGGCGAGATAGAATATATGACAAGAATTGCGCGCCCCGATATTGCTGTTGTAACAAATATCGGAACATCTCATCTTGCCTCTCTCGGAACGCGCGAAAATATTTGTCGGGCAAAAATGGAGATACGTCTCGGTCTCCCCGACGACGGTATACTGCTTCTCAACGCAGATGAGCCGCTTCTGTTCAGTCAGTACGAGCTTATGGACAACAAGCCAAAGCTCATGAGCGTATATAACAGATGCGGAGATTTTCGGGCTGTTAATATAAGGCAGAAGATAGACGGCATCGTTTACGATCTTATATATTCGAATAAGGCTGTTACCAATGTTGAGATTCCCGCACTCGGAAAGCACAATGTCTATAATTCTCTTGCAGCATATGCGATAGGTGTGTTTCTCGGTATGAACGATGATCAGATAAGGCGCGGATTGAAGTCATTTGTCGGAGCCGATATGCGTCAGAAGATATACGAAGTCGGAGGTATTACCGTAATAGATGACTGCTATAACGCGAGCCCCGAATCAATGCGTGCGGCAATAGATGTGCTTGTCTCTATGGCTGCTAAGAAAAATGCCAGACCTGTTGCACTTCTCGGAGATATGCTTGAGCTTGGTGAATACTCACGTCTTATGCATGACCAACTCGGACAGTATGCGGCGCAGATGCAGATTCAAAAGCTATTCTGCTTCGGTATGATGGCAGATATAGTTGCCGAGGCGGCAATAAAGAAAGGAATACGTGCGGATAATGTATTTGTGTGTCTCGATACACGCGATGCACAGGGGATGGCGGATATGATTTTACAAACCCTCCAGCCGGGTGATATACTGCTAGTCAAGGCAAGCCGCGCAGTTCAGGCTGAACGCATAATAGAGTTTATGAAGAAAAGACGCATGAGAAAAAAGAGAATCTGAGCAGTATTTACTGACAGATGAATAATGAATAAAGCTGGTATAAAATAAATGAATTATAACATCATGTATGTCATCACGCTGATTTTGACATTTGTCGCATCTGTTTTGATTTCGCGCAAGCTTATTCCTGTTTTGAAAAGCCGCAAAATGGGGCAGACAATTCTCGAAATTGGTCCAAGGTGGCACAAAAGCAAAGAAGGTACGCCTACTATGGGCGGAATTGCGTTTATTATTTCGACAGTATTGACGGGAATAGGCGGGTGCATATATCTGTCGATGACAGACGGAATACGCAGTACGCTTCCGTTTGTATTTACGCTTTCCCTCGGAGTGGCAGGAGGGCTTATCGGATGCGTCGATGATATGGCAAAGCTTAAAAAAAAGCAGAACGAAGGATTGACTGCTCCGCAGAAATTTATTCTTCAGCTTATTGCCGCAGCTTTGTATTTGCTCGGTATGACTCTTGTGTGCGGAATAGATACGAATATATATATACCGTTTGTGGGTGTCAGTATTGATTTCGGGATATTCTATTATGTCGTATCCGTTTTACTCATTACAGGTGTTATTAACAGTGTGAACCTGACCGACGGAATTGACGGTCTTGCTTCAAGTGTAACCTTGGTGGTAGGTGTGTTCTTTACCGCCGCGGGGTATATGAATGGGCTTGCCGAGCCCGATGGACCGCTTTTGCTTTTAGGCGCGGTTACAGTCGGCGGCTGTGCCGGATTCCTTGTATACAATTTCTATCCGGCGAGAGTTTTTATGGGTGATACAGGCTCGCTTTTTCTCGGAGGAATTGTGGTTGGCGGTGCATTCATGATGAATAATCCTCTGATTGTTCTTGTTTTCGGCATTGTTTATATAATTGAAACAGCTTCGGTAATTCTTCAGGTTGGGTATTTTAAGCTTACTCATGGAAAAAGATTGTTTAAAATGAGTCCGATTCACCACCATTTTGAAAAATGCGGGTGGTCGGAAATAAAAATTGTTGTTGTCGCATCTATTATTACGACGGCAGCTGCGATAGTTTCACTTTTTTTCGGAATAAAGTAACATCAATACTGAACGGAGGTATGCGGCGTGAACAACAATAAAAATAATAAAAGCCATGCTCGCAGAAGACCGGACGGAATTTCTTATCAAAACGTAAATTCTCATATAAGCAACAGAAATTCTTATCGTGACGCTGAAAGAAAATCAAAAACAGCCTATTCGGCAGAGCAGACGCAAAAAGTTGTAAGAGCGAACTCGTACAACACAAAAATTATACAAAGCGGAAAACCTCGCACCTCCGCACGTCAATCTCTTGCAGTGACTTCGAGTGAGCGGGAAGTAATGAAGCAGGAAAAGCGTCTGATAAAGCAGGAGCAAAGGCTTGTGAAAGCCGAGTATAGGGAATCCGAATGGCAGCGAGACATCGTGCGCGTGCGCGGCGGTATGGATAAATTCATGCTGTCAATTATACTTGTGCTTCTTCTTCTCGGCAGTATGACGGTTTTCAGCTCCAGCTATCCGTATGCAATCAAAGAAGGACTTGACAGCTATACTTTTATAGTCGATCAGATAAAATACATTTTTATCGGCATTATCGGCTTATTATGCACATTCTTCTTTCCTATGAAATGGTATAAATCATGGGTAGCTCCGATAGCATACAGCGTATCTGCGGTGCTTCTTGTAGTGGTACTTTTTATCGGAACCAAGGAGGGGGTAACCTCGCGCTGGATAGATCTCGGGCCGATAAATATTCAACCATCCGAGCTTATGAAAGTTTCCTTGATACTTATGGTTGCGTGGTATGCGGAACGGTTCAACGATAAAATGCGTGATTTGAACCGTGGAACTGTCAGCTTATGGTGGAATACGCTTATTCCCGATGCAATTGTAGGCGTGGCATGTGTTCTTGTTCTTATAGGAAAACATCTTTCGGGAACAATCATCGTCGGTGCTATCGGCATAGCACTTCTTGTTATTTCCGGGTGTCGAATATTGTGGCTGATTGAAACTATTCTTCCGGTGGGGGTTGTCGCAATAGCGTTATTCCTTGTGAACAATGAATATGCACTTGAGAGAATTACATCTTTCAGGAACGAAAATGCCGATAAACTTGATGAATTGTACCAGACAACCCAAAGCATTTACGCGATAGGTTCAGGCGGACTTTTCGGCGTCGGACTCGGAGGGAGCCGACAGAAATACAGCTATCTCGGAGCTGCGCATACCGATTTTATTTTTTCGATATGGTGTGAGGAGTGGGGATTTATCGGTGCTGTTGCGCTTATCGTACTGTTTGTATTGTTTATATGGCGCGGATATGTGATAGCATTGAGAGCTCCGGATAAATTTACAATGCTTGTTGCGTTCGGAATTACCACTCACGTAGGGCTTCAGGCGTTTCTTAACATGTGCGTTGCATCGGATATTATTATGAATACGGGTATT
>JAZODB010000147.1:0-2922 GCA_045596785.1 Eubacteriales bacterium | reverse complement strand
ATATTTTGATATGTATTATTCTCAAATAATTATACAGATAAGCCCTTGACTGCCCTCATTAATAATCCTTGATAATGTCTCTCCGAATTTAACACGAGCGTCATCCGGCATATGCTCAAGCTTGCTGTGGAGCCCATCATTCACCAATTCGTAGAGAGAA
Organism: Eubacteriales bacterium; assembly: GCA_045596785.1. Classification (GTDB taxonomy): domain Bacteria; phylum Bacillota; class Clostridia; order Oscillospirales; family CAG-272; genus UMGS1696. Next base: position 2,762 of record JAZODB010000147.1, on the reverse strand, counting down.
CGCCCGAACATATTTGATTCCCATATGCTTTTCGGATCGTCTTCAAATCCTCTCATAAGATAATTTATCATTTCTTCCGACTGTTGCTCAGTTCCTACAATTGGATTGATCTCTGTTTCGATTTTTGTTTTTATCATGTGTATTGATGGAGCCGATGCACGCAGCCGCACACCATATCCCCCTGATTGACGCACAATTTCAGGTTCTTCAAGCTCAAGATTTTCCGAATCGGGCATTACAATTCCATAGCCCTTCTCTTTTACATCGTTTATAGCTCCCATATATTTATCGAGTTCTTGCTTCGCTTTCGACAAGCTTCCAAGAACCTCTAAAAGCTCCGTTTCATTGCGCATAGTAATTCCCGTTATATCAGATATAACGTCATAATACAGCCCTTCAGGGAGTCGTACATTCATTATAATGTGCCCCTCTCCGGCATCTGTTCTCTCTATATTAACCTCCGTTTCATCTTCATACTCGCCGCACAAAGCAACCGCTTTCTTCAAACCCTCACTCAATACATGTCTGAAGCCATCCTTGGCATCACGAAGTCGTTTCATTTCGTGTGAAGCAGCTACTGCGGCATCGCGCATCGCTGTTTTAAAACGATGGTCATTGGAAAGCACCGAAATCCACGGCGGCAAAATTATATCAGCCTCCTTGGTGGGAAATTCTTCAAGAAGCATCTCAAGTATATGCCAAATATCATCAGAGTTAAGCTCCATACAGTTAACAAGTGCTACGGGAGCTTTATATTTTTCTTCAAGTTTCATTGCGAGCTTTACTGATTCTTCTGACTCGGGACGTGCTGAGTTCAAAATAATCGCAAACGGCTTTCCAAGCTCTGTAAGCTCTGCCGCAACACGTTCTTCTACTCCCGTATAATTGTCTCGCGAAAAGTCACCGATTGTTCCATCAGTTGTTACGAGCATACCTATGGTTGCATGTTCTGCTATAACCTTACGTGTACCGTACTCGGCAGCCTCCTCAAACGGAACGGGTTCATTGTGCCACGGAGTGTGAACCATCCTTGCAGTCCCATTCTCCTCCCCTCCGAGAGCCTCAGGTATCATATATCCGACACAGTCCACCATCTTCACTCGCACTGAGGTATTATCGCCGAAAGTAATTTTTACGCCCTCATCCGGAATGAATTTCGGCTCAGTAGTCATTACGGTTTTTCCACCCGCACTTTGTGGCATTTCATCTCTTGAGCGCTCTCTTTCAAATTCATTCCTTATATTGGGAATCACGACCGCTTCCATAAATTTTTTGATAAATGTACTTTTTCCGCTGCGAACCGGTCCCACAACGCCTATATAAATATCTCCCTTTGTTCTCTCCGCAATATCGCGGTAAATTGTCGTATCAGTCACAAATAAACCTCCGCACTATTCTTATTTAACAGCGTTCACTCGCTTTGTTAAAGAATATGCGGAGGTTTTCGATTTAATGCTTATTTTATTATTATATTGAATAGTCCGTATATTATCGGAACGAGAAGTGACGGAAGCATATTACCGACTCTTATTTTTTTACCTGCAAACAAATTAATTCCCACACAGAATATCAATACAGATCCTACAAGCGATAAATCTGATATAATGGAGTCCGTAAAAAACTCAGCAATCAGCCCGGAAAACAAAGTTATTGCTCCTTGATAAATTGCCATCGGTACTGCTGAGAGGAGTACACCTACGCCAAGAGTTGCAGCAAACATCATTGTAGAAATAAAATCAAGAATCGACTTTGAATATAGCATTGATGGATCCCCCATCATGCCATCTCTCAATGACCCGACAATAGCCATTGCCCCCACACATACAACAAGGGTAGATGTAATAAATCCCTCTGTAAAATTTGATGATTTACTGAATATTTTAAACTTTCTCATACGATTTCCGATATTTTCAAGCCTATCCTCAATTCGAAGAAGCTCTCCCACAACAGTTCCTATCAGAAGTGAGATTATCATCATCATTATCCCTTGTGCAGACAATCTCCCGTTTTCTCTAGTTAAAAGCATCTCTTGCATAGTGCATCCGATTCCGATAAAAATTGTAGATACGCCGAGTGCTTTCATTACTGAATCTTGAAGCTTTTCGGATAATCCTTTCTTTAGAAATACTCCGATAAGACTTCCCGCGACCACAGCCGCTGTATTTACAATTGTTCCTATTCCAATCATTTTATTTTCCTTATCAAAACATTGAAAGTTGATTTGTTTTTGACATGTTTTTAAGTGCACCGTTTTTATCGAGAATCTCAATCACGCTCTTTGAAATCTTAGCCTTACCTCTCAAATCCTCAAGAGAGTACACAGCCCCTGAGTTCATTGCGTTCATGATGTTTTCCGCCGCAGTCTCTCCGAGTCCCGGCAGTGATGTGAATGGCAGTCGTATTTTTCCATTTTCGGGAATATATTTTCTTGCATGAGATTTTCTTATGTCAACAGGAAGAAAATCAAATCCGCGCTGAAAATATTCATTGACAAGCATCAATGCGTCGGCAACATCAGCTTCTTTCTGCGATATCTCGTTTCTGCGCTTGTTAAAATCGTCAAGCACGTTCTTGACGTGTTCTCGACCACCCATAACAATTTCTCCGTCAAATCCGTCAGGGGCAGCGGTAAAGTAAGCTGCATAAAATTCTACCGGATAGTATATTTTATACCACATCAAGCGAATCGCGTCAATAACGTATGCTGCTGCATGAGCTTTCGGAAACATATATCGAATTTTTTGAAGAGAATCTATGTACCA
>JAZODB010000146.1:0-15344 GCA_045596785.1 Eubacteriales bacterium | reverse complement strand
GTGGGAATAATCTTCAGCCAAAATCGCAAGACAACCGTCCCACTCTCGAAAATGACTCTGACGAGCCATTTTCCAAGGTTTGGTTGAAACAATCGAGTGGGAATAATCGGGAAAAGCGATGCGGCCGGATGGACCATAAATCACGCTATGACCGAATCGTTTTTCGGCCACAACTATTAAAATGTATTCAACAGAAGGAACATTAGCGAAAATATCATGAAAAACAAAGAAGTTAGCGTTATCAAAATTTTGAAGTATGCCGGTGCCTTTGCGGCATGCGCCATCGGATCCGGCTTCGCAACCGGACAGGAAATTATGCAGTTCTTCTCTGCATATGGGCAAAAGGGTATATTGGGCACAATTGTTACCGCCATTCTATTTACTTGGTGCGGTGCAACCTTCATGCGGCATGGCTATAAACATAACTTAACCAAACCAAAGGATTGTGCTACTTTTTATTTTGGAAATAAGGCAGGAGTTGTGATCGAAGTAGTCTTTCAGGTTTTTCTGTTTGGCGTACTCAGCATTATGATTGCAGGGGCCGGTGCCACAATGTCAGAGTATTTCGGCATATCTCCCATGATTGGCCGAATCGGCATGTGTGTCTTGGCCATGATCACAGTTATTCTTGGCTTACAAAAGTTTACAGACATTTTAGGAAGTCTGGGGCCGGTGATCGTGACCTGCGCCATTTTAATCGGTGTTACCACCATCGTCAATCACGGAGCCCAGATTTCTGTGGCCGATGAAGCGCTGCAAGCCGCTTCGGTGACCAAAGTGGATGGCGGATGGTTATGGTCTGCTTTATTGTATCCGGCATTTAATGCAGTCGTTGTGATTTTCCTTTCCTGCTGCCTTGGAAGTACGGCAGATTCGGAAAAAGAAGCAACTTGGGGTGGCATCGTAGGGGGTATCATCTTTGGCGGCGCAATCATTATTATGAATTTGAGTCTTCTTGCTGATTTGCCTGTCGTTTCAGATGCCTCTGTACCAACTCTAACGTTGGCGCGTGAAATTAATCCTATCATTGCAACGCTGTTTTCTGTTATCATTTGTATCGGGATCTATACTACTATCGTTCCTTCCCTCTGGGGGATCGTACGACACTTTGCTGCCGATGGGACAAAGAAATCCGTATTCTTAACCATCCTCGTATCTGTTTTAGGGTTAGCCCTTGGCTTGACAGATTTTAAGGTCCTGGTAAATACGATTTATCCTTTTAGCGGCTATGCAGGACTCATATTGTTTGGCTTCATGTTATGGCGGAGTTATCGAGATAAGCATCCGCAGATAAATGCAACCTTTGGGGGAGACAACCTGAAGAAAGATATGATGCTTCATGGCATGAAAAGAAACTGACAAGCCCCACATTATCAAATTGTTATACATAGAAAATGCTTGTATATTTGAGGGAAATCTTAAAAATGCTCTGCTTTTATGGCAGAGCATTTTTTATCGGTATCAAGATTAATCTTTTATATTCGCAATTAGTTCAGGCGGATATGTGATGTCTTCACACATCAAGCGTTTGATTATGTACTCCTGCTTTGTAAGTCCAGAAGTCTTTACCAACATATCGATATGGTAACACAAAAATTGTTTCTAAATGATTTTCAGCAGATTATTTAATTTGCATAACTTCTTACTCCATAAATTGCGAAATAAAGATAACTACAATACCTCTTAGTAATTATTTCATACAACTATCGTATTGTCAAAGTAAAGTGGCTAAATATCAGAATTTTGTATATATTTATGCATAAACGAAAGAAAAAATTAAATATTTTTATTGTAGGAATTTATCAAAAAAGAAAAAATTAACAAAATCTATTGACAAATTGAGTTAGTCGTGTTAAACTATTCAATGCAGTTAGCGATACCTAACTGAAGTTTTTCAATAACATACAGGTTAGCAAGGTGAGCAGAATGACATTACTTAATGTGTCCGAAGGACAGGAATATATAATTAAAAGCATAGAAACTGATGACGAGGAATTAAATGCATTTTTATTTTCTCTCGGTTGTTATTCAGGTGAAGCAATTACTGTTATTGCTTTTAGAAAAGGCGGATGCACAGTTTCAATAAAAGATGGAAGATACAACATTGATAATCAGTTGGCAGAGGCTATAATTGTAGAATAAAATAATTATAGCTTCTCGACCACTTATTTTTTTGATATACAGTTATCAGTGCCTAACTCGAATGTATATAATATTTAACATTCAAATACAAGGAGGAACACACTATGAGAATTGCTTTGACAGGCAATCCGAACTCTGGTAAAACCACGATGTATAATGCCCTTACAGGTCGAAACGAAAAAGTCGGCAACTGGGCGGGCGTTACCGTTGAGAGAAAGGAACATCCAATAAAAAAATCATACTATAAGGGAAATGAAGAACTAATAGCCGTTGACTTACCCGGTGCTTATTCTATGTCTCCATTCACATCAGAAGAAAGCATAACAAGCTCTTATGTAAAAAAGGAAAATCCCGATGTTATCATTAACATTGTGGATGCAGATAATTTAAGCCGTAGTTTGTTTTTTACAACTCAGCTTTTGGAACTCGGCGTACCTGTTGTTGTTGCTCTTAACAAGAGCGATATTAGCAAAAAGAAAGGTACAAAAATTGATGTAGCAAAGTTATCTGAAAAACTTGCGTGTCTTATAATTGAAACAGTTTCATCCTCTGCAAATGGACTGCAAGCAGTTATTGAAGCTGCTGTAAAGCAGGTTGGAACATCACAGACGGTGGTTTATTCACAAGGCAGTGTTGACCTTACAAGTAAAGAAGCGGTTGAAGCTGCTGACCGTAAGCGTTTTGAGTTTGTAAACAAGATTGTAAAAGAGGTTGAAAGCCGTAAGGTTCTTACTAAAAACAAAAATTTCGGAGATAAGATTGATGCCGTACTTACAAACAAATGGCTCGGTATTCCAATTTTTGCAGTTGTGATGTTTTTGGTGTTCCACATTTCACAGTCAGATGGCCCCTTAGGACTTGGTATATGGCTTGCAGACACTTTGGTTGCATACTTGGAAACTTTTCAAGGTTGGGTTGGTGAGCTTTTAGCTAACGCAAATCCTCTGCTTTCTGCAATCCTTGTTGATGGTATTATCGGCGGTGTAGTTGCCGTTGTCGGATTCTTACCTCTTGTTATGGTAATGTATTTCTTGATTGCACTTTTGGAAGATTGCGGTTATATGTCAAGAGTTGCAGTTGTTCTTGATCCTATCTTCAAAAAGGTTGGTCTTTCGGGAAAATCTGTAATACCTTTTGTTATTACAGTTGGGTGTGCAGTTCCCGGTATTATGGCAAGCCGTACGATCCGTAATGAGCGTGAACGCAGAGCTACGGCGATGCTTGCACCATTTATGCCTTGCGGTGCTAAAATTCCCGTAATTGCCCTCTTTGCAGGTGCATTCTTTAATGATGCAGGTTGGGTTAGTACGCTGATGTATCTTTCGGGCATTGTTTTGATTTTCTTGGGTGCTTTACTTATTAACAAAATCACAGGTTATAAAGCAAGAAAATCTTTCTTTATTATTGAGTTGCCGGAATACAAGGTGCCTACAATTTGGGGTGCGGGAAAATCAATGTGTAGCCGTGGTTGGGCATACATAGTTAAGGCGGCTACAATTATTCTTCTTTGTAATATGGCTGTTCAGATTATGCAGACATTCACTTGGAGTTTTCAAGTTGCTGAAACGGCAGATAGTTCAATTCTTGCATCTATCGCAAGTCCGTTTGCGTATATACTTGTTCCAATTGTCGGTGTTCTTTCTTGGCAACTTGCAGCAGCAGCAGTTACGGGATTTATCGCAAAAGAAAATGTTGTTGGCACACTTGCAGTTTGTTTTGTAGGACTTGAAAATCTTATTGACACAGAAGAACTTGCACTTATGGAGGGTGCAGGAGCGGAAGTTGCAACAGTGTTTGCAATTACAAGAATTGCGGCTATAGCATATTTGATGTTTAACCTCTATACTCCGCCTTGTTTTGCCGCTATCGGTGCTATGAACGCAGAAATGAAAAGTGCAAAATGGCTTTGGGGTGGTATAGGACTTCAGCTTGGTGTAGGTTATACCGTCTCATATCTCGTATATACACTCGGAACACTTATTACTGCTCCTGCTTCTCTTAATATCGGTGCAGCTATTGCAGGACTTGTAATTGTTGCTGTAATGGTTGCAATCGTAGTCGGTCTTATCAGTAAGACAACCCAAAATCTTAAAGCTGAATATGCTTTGAGTTCTGCAAGAAACTAATAGATAGAGTGATTTTATGACAGATATAATTCTAATTGCAATTCTTTTAATTATCGTTGGTGCTATCTGCTTGTATCTTTACAAGGCTAAAAAACGTGGCGAGCATTGTATAGGCTGTCCTTATGCAAGGCAATGTAGTCAAAAGTCTTGTAGCTGTAATTATAATAGAAAATCATAAATGTGACAACTCACTTTTATGGAACGATAGAAGCCAATTTTGAGGGTAGGGAATATAAATTCCTTACCCTCGTTATTTTTTGCTAAAACCACCCAATTAAATAAGCGATTTTTTACCTTTATTGTTCCACTTATTATTCAATTTGGAAGTAATTAGTCTTTTAATTTCGCAATCAGTTCAGGCGGATATGAAAAACATGGGAATTTAAATTTCGCGAATCCATTGCAAAGCGGAGACTTACGTGATATAATAGATTTTGATTAAAGATGAATTTAGGATAATAAAGAGAAGGGAGATAAATTATGAAAACAATAAAGGCACAGCCGATTACACATGAAAATTTTGCACCGTTCGGGCAGTTTTATCCGATGGGGAAGCCGAGCGGATATGCGCTGACGGGAGAGCTGCACAGCTTTTTCCCCGACAGAATTACAGCGGATTGCGCCAATCACATCGGATTTTCGCCAATTGTTGTCAGAAAGCCCGAGCGCATGGTTATTACTCAGCAGGAATACCACACCTCAACTTGGGAGATGATAATTCCGCTTGACGACGATATGATTATTCACTGCGCGCCGGCATCGGGCGGCAAGGTTGTCACCGATTTCGCGGAGGCGTTTGTGGTCCCCAAAAATACCTTGGTCAAAATAAACGCCGCAATTTGGCATTTGGCTCCGCTTCCCGCAAATTCCGAGGTGCTGACGGCTATGATTATCCTGCCCGAGTGCACCTATGCGAACGATTGCCCCGTGGTTGACCTCTCGCCCGACGAGCAGTTTGAAATCGTCAGATAAACATAAAATCTCGGATTTTCACTCATGTATAACTTGTAAATAAAGAAAGAGGGAAAAATATGCTGAACGTAAAACGAGAGACCCCGTATGATGTAAACGAGGTGTTTGAGCGCCGCACATATGAGTGCGACGGATACACAATGAATTATCGAATATACGTACCGAAGAACTACGACTGCGGAGAGATGTATCCGATGCTTGTTTTTCTTCACGGCGCGGGAGAGCGCGGCGGAGACAATGAGATACAGCTTTTGCACGGACTTCAGGATATGTTCAACCGTACAGACAGTCCGATTTACGACTCGATTGTGATAGCACCTCAGTGCCCGTCGAACAGTCAGTGGGTGCTGACACCGTGGGCATCGGGGAACTACTCCGTCGCCGATGTACCGGAGTCAAGGGAGAATGAGGCTGTCTGCGCCATAATGGATGAGTGCGCTGATTTCTACAATATCGACGAGGACAGAATTTACATCACGGGATTTTCGATGGGCGGCTTCGGCACGTGGGATTTGCTTGCGCGTCACGGGGCGAGATTTGCGGCAGGGATGCCGATTTGCGGCGGCGGAGACCCGTCGTACGCGCGTCTGCTTGCGCGAATCCCGATTCGCACCTTTCATGGCTCCTCCGACGATGCGGTTCCCGTGAACGGAACACGTGCGATGTATGCGGCGATTCGCCGAGAGGGCGGCGAGGTTATATCCTATACCGAGTACGATGGTGCGGGGCATAACGTTTGGCATACGGTGTATGAGGATGCCGAGAACATCGAGTGGATGTTTGCGCAGAACCGCCGCGAGCGCAGACTGAAAGCGGAGCGCGCGGGGAAAATAAAAAAAGCAGTCGCAATCGGGGGAATCGGCGCGGTAATTTCGGCGATTCTCGTCATTGCAGGACTGAAATCAAAAAAGAAGAAAAAATAAAGACGGGCTGTTCTTCTGCATAAAAATGCAGAAGGACAGCCTTTTTGTTGCGTGTCAGCGGCTTTTATGCGAGAGCGAATTTGCTGTGTCGATTGCACGCGCGATTTTTCGAAATGGGAGAGTGAAATCCTCGTATTCGCTTTTATTCAGATTCGTGAAGACTGTCAGCACGTATGGCGACGATGCATAGACTATCGCAGCGTCGTGGAATCCGAAGCTTTCTCCGCCGTAGCCGTACTTCTGCGCGACCTCGTATTCTGTCAGCTCCGCAGCTATTTGCTTGCGATATTCGCAGTTTTTCAGATGCGTTAGAAGAGTTTTGTTGTTTTTTTCGTAAATATCTGCGAAATAAAGAGCCATGTCGCGCGCGGTGCAGTGCCCGAACCTGCCGCCGCTGAGAGAAACCTTCGCGCCCAGCGATTCGGAGTACGAGTCAAAGCCCGCACTGCCGAAAAATTTGTAAAGTATTTTGTAGGCGGTGTTGTCACTGTACCTTATCGCACATTCAATGAGGTAATCAATCGTAAACTCGGTTTCGTCGAGGTCGAGGATTTTTTCCCCCTCATCAAGTGTGAGCTTTTTCGAGGTGTCACCGCATACACTCAAAATGTAGTTGCAGTACGGAGCCTTGATCGTACTCTGCGTAAGGTACACCGAATCTTCGTTGTATGAGTAAAAAACACCGCTCTGCAGATTCATATAGTATACGCTGACATTTTCAAGAGTGCACAGATATTCGGTCAGCGAATTTATAATTTCAATGCTTTCGCAGTCGGTTATGTCAGTCGAACAGTCGGGGTGCGGCTGAGGCGCACTGTTGGGCTCATTGGATTCGGCAATATACGTGCTTTGCTCGTTTTTTTCGGTAATCGGTTGAGCGCAGCTTTCAATTGTTTCCGCGGAAACATCGATTTCGACACCTGAGCTTTCATTGAATTCCTTTTTTTTGTTTTCGGATACCCGCTCTGTCGCTTTGCATCCCGAAAGAATTATAAATAAAATCAGCGAAACAAACGCAGTCCGATAGAAAAATTTCATATGTCACATCTGTGCTCCCATTGCTTTTTCACGCGAGCCTTTTAAAAAGCCGCGAGAGTTCCTCTCGCCGAGCGAAACTTTCGGCATGGTGGTTTTTGTTTGTGCAGTGTTTGAATAAGCCTATGCTTCGATTCGCGGAACACGTTTGCTCACCCTGCAAAGAACCTCGTAGCTTATCGTTCCCGCACGTCGGGCAAGCTCATTCACGGACTCCCCACCGTCACCGCCGAAAAGTGTCACGGCATCACCGACTTTTACGGCGCACTCTTCACCGCGAGGAGGAGTTACGTCAATCATGCATTGGTCCATGCAGATTCGCCCGACCTGACGATACTTTCTCTCGCCGATTTTTACGTCACATCCGCTGTACTCCCGTTCAAAACCGTCGGCGTAGCCTGCGCCTATCGTGGCAACCGTCATGTCATACGGTGCCTCAAAGGCCGCTCCGTAGCTGATTTTTTCGCCCCTCTTTACCGTGTGGATATGTACAACCGAGGAGTCAAAGCGCATCACGGTGCGGAATCGAGAGTCGATTGAGCCGTTCGGCGGATATCCGTACAGGATTATTCCCGCGCGCACCGCGTCAAAATAAGCCTCGGGCAGCTTCAGCAAAGCGGCACTGTTTGCGGAGTGGCGAAGCCCGACGTCGATTTTCAGCTTTTTGAGTGAGTCGATAACTCGCTTGTAGCGAGAAAGCTGCATGGCTGTATATCCTTCGTCAAAGCCCGGAACGAGATGTCCGTCAAGAAGCTCATCATCAGCGGAGGAAAAGTGCGTGAATATTCCCGTTATTTTCAGATTTTTTTCCCGTGATATTTCCGCGATTTCACAAACGGTTTGCTCGAATCTCAAATCATCCGTCGGAAATCCGACGCGGTTCATCCCCGTATCAAGCTTAATGTGAACTTTAAGCGGAGTTTCCGCGGGAGACACGGCTTCCGAAAGCTCGCGTGCGTTTTCGGCATCGCAAATCGCACAGGTGATGTCGTTTTCAATCATGTCGGGGACATTTTCGGGCATAATGTGACCGAGAATGAGGATTTCGGGGTGGCGCCCGTTTTCGCTTTCGATATGCCGAAGCTCAACCGCCTCCGCCTCCGAGGATACGGCGAAAAATCCGCATCCCGCTTCTCCGAGAACCTTTGCGGCGGTGCGTATTCCGTGACCGTAGGCATCGGCTTTAACGACGCAGATTACTTTTGGCGGAGTTTTGTTTTCCGCGAGAGCATTTTTTTTGCATAAGTCGAGGATTGTCAGATAATTGTTTTTCAGCTCGAGTGTGTCAATGTATGCTTTGTTTTTGTATTTCATTTTTTTTTACAGCTTTTCTTTTGATTTTTTTGCCGATAGTGGCAGTTTTTATTTTGAAATTACGAAATCTTCTATCGCGATTATTCTGCCGCATTCGACAGAGGTGGGCGCGTGATTTTCTCCGAGAACGAGAGTCGCGTCGGGGTAGCTCACGACTGTGTTTTTCCCGTCTGCCGAGCGTGAAATCGACGCACCGTCAGCTCCGCGGAATATCGTATCAAACACCACGGTAAGCTTTGATGCGGCATCCTCGGAAAGCGGAATTTTCGTCTCTCCGATATTAATCGTGCAAACATTTCCGTCATAGGTGATAACAGTTCCTGCCGAACGGGTGGGATATATTATTTCTGCGGTCGCGAGGGCGCCTTTTTTTGTGCAGGCGCATTTTATTTCGCCCAAATCGGAGGGGAAAACGAGAGTGAATGCGGAATCCGATGCGGCAAACGAAAAGATATCGTCGTTCAATGTGCGAGAGCACGAGAGAAGCGCGAGGAGAGCTGTGATTGCGGTGAGCAGAACAAGCAATGTGCGAACAAATTTTCTTACCGTCATAAATTCTCCTTCGGCACTTTTCCGCCGCGTTTTTTCGTACCTTTGAGGTACCGTCATGTAAATTATACTGTACGACGGAGGAAAATATTCCGCTCAACGAAGATAAGGTATGCGGCTACAAATAAAATGCGTTTTCTGAGATTTTTGCCCTCGGGTTTCTGCTCCACAGTATATTCCGCGTAGTTTACCGAATCATCCATTTTAAAGCTCTCCTTTTGAAGAAATTTAAAAATGTCAGTCACTTTGATTATCTGGTATTATATCACATAATTCAAGCGGTGTAAATGCTATTATGCGTCTGATTTTATTTTTCGGCTCCGTTTTCGCGCGTAACTTTAAGCGTGCGTATCTTGTCGCGGAGGAACGCCGCTTCTTCAAAGCGAAGCTCAGCCGCCGCCTGCTTCATTTCGGCGGTGAGTCTTTCGATTTCGGCTGAAATATCGAGCGGTGAAGCTTCGGCGTCGAGCGAAATTCCCTTTTTGCCGCGTCTGCTGCCGTGCTCTGCGCCTGCCGCGCCTATTCTTATGAGGTCGGCGACTTTTTTCTCTACGGTTTTCGGTATGATGTTGTTTCTGAGGTTGTATTCAAGCTGAACAGCACGTCTGCGCTCCGTTTCCTCTATCGCCTTTTTCATGGAGTCGGTTTCGTGGTCGGCGTACAGAATTACCTTTCCGTCGGCATTGCGCGCCGCGCGCCCTATCATCTGTATGAGGGAGCGAGCCGAGCGGAACAGTCCCTCCTTGTCCGCGTCGAGAATCGCGACAAGAGTGACTTCGGGCAAGTCTATTCCCTCTCGCAGAAGATTGATTCCCACAAGAACGTCGAACAGTCCGAGACGCAGATTCCGCAGCAGCTCCGTGCGCTCCATTGTTTCTATATTGTGGTGGATATACTTCACCCTCACGCCTCGTTCGTCGAGGTATTCGGTGAGGTCTTCCGCCATTTTTTTCGTAAGCGTCGTCACGAGAACCCGCTCGCCGCGAGAAGTGCGCTCTTTTATTTCGGCAATCAGGTCGTCAACCTGCGTTTCTACGGGGCGGATTTCGATTTCGGGGTCCACAAGTCCCGTCGGGCGAATGATTTGCTCGACGGTTTGCTCGGAGACTCGCGCTTCGTAGTCTGCGGGGGTAGCCGAGACCATTATCACCTGATTAAGCTTTTTTTCGAACTCTCCGAAGTTTAGGGGGCGGTTGTCGTAGGCTGAGGGGAGGCGGAAGCCGTAATCTATAAGATTCTGCTTACGCGCGCGGTCGCCGCCGCTCATGCCGCTTATCTGCGGAATTGTGACGTGGCTTTCGTCTATGAACATAAGGTAGTCTTTCGGGAAATAATCGAGCAGGCAGTACGGCGTTGCGCCCTGCTCGCGTCCTGCGAAAATGCGCGAATAGTTCTCGATACCCGAACAAAATCCGATTTCACGAAGCATTTCGAGGTCGTATCTCGTGCGCTCCTCTATGCGCTGTGCCTCAAGAAGCTTATTCTGAGAGCGAAACCAATCGGCGCGCTCCTCAAGCTCCGCTTCGATTTCGGCGAAAGCGCGCTCTTTTTTTTCGGGGTCGACGACGTAGTGCGTTGCGGGATATACCGCAGCGTAGTTTATATATTCTATGACCTGCCCCGTCAGCGGATTTATTTCGGATAATCGGTCGATTTCATCTCCGAAAAACTCGGCGCGGATAGCTCTTTCGGTGTATCCTGCGGGGTAGATTTCGATTGTGTCGCCGCGGACGCGGAATTTGTCTCGCGCGAAGCCGATATCGTTTCTCTCGTAGCTGATATCGACGAGACGCCGCATCAGCTCATCCATTGACAGGGCAAGACCCGGGCGCAGACCGATAAGCTGTCCGCTGTATTCCTCGGGGGGACCGAGGCTGTAAATGCAGGAGACGCTCGATACGATTATGACGTCGCGCCTCTCAAAGAGCGCGGAGGTTGCGCTGTGGCGAAGCTTGTCGATTTCGTCATTGATTAAAGCATCCTTTTCGATGTACATATCCTTGCCGGGCACATAAGCCTCGGGCTGATAGTAGTCGTAGTAGGAAACAAAATACTCCACCGCATTTTCGGGGAAGAACTCGCGGAACTCACAGCAAAGCTGAGCGGCTAAGGTTTTGTTGTGCGAGAGTATGAGCGCAGGGCGGTTGAGATTTGCGATTACGTTCGCCATAGTGAAGGTTTTGCCCGAGCCCGTGACGCCGAGCAGAGTCTGGCATTTCATGCCCGATTCGATTCCCGCCGTGAGCTTGGCTATCGCATCGGGCTGGTCGCCCGTCGGCTTGAACGGAGCGTGAAGCTTGAATTTATTCACTTGCATCTCCTTTCGGGAGCATAATTACTCCGCGTATTTGAAATCGTTTGTTTTTCCGCGGAGCACGTCGAGGTACGCGGCGCACTCACGCTTTGCGTCTGAGAGGCACAGGTCGCGATAGTTTCCGCATTCGACAGCGGAGGCTCCGAATACGGGACCGTCGTAATTTATTATTTTTTCAAGCGTGCCGAGGACTGCGGCGAGAACAGCTTCGTCGGGGACATCTCTCGTGAGGAGGTAGAAGCCCGTGCGGCAACCCATCGGACCGAAGTATATTACGCTGTCTGCGATTTCGGAATTGCGGATGAAGGTTGCGAACATGTGCTCCACGGTGTGAGCGGTGCATGTGTCCATGTAGTCTCCTGCGTTCGGCTTTCGAGTGCGCAGGTCATACGTTGTTATGTCGCCATCCCGACGGGATACGTAAATTCCCGCATCAAGCAGATTGTGGTTCACGGTAAAGCTTGCGATTTTATTCATATTATACCTCGGTATCGGTTGAGTTTATACTGTACATATATTATAGCTCCGCGGAGTGCCCCTGTCAAGTGGGGGCGAAGCTGCTTTCGCGACACATCATGCCACGAAAAAAACGGCTGTCCCGAGGACATGCCGTTTTTATATAATAGTAGGAAAAGAAGATGTCATTTTCTGTAAAGCGCGTCGATTTCGTGACCGAGGGCGCCCTGCAAGACCGCATTTCTGATTTCTTCACCGTACTCGGCGACTGCGGCAAAATCGTATTCGGGAACTGAGGTGTCGGGGTAGTCCTTTGCGAATGCGGATTTTACATCACCGTAAACAGACGCGAGAGCTTCTTCGTCAAGCTTCATGTCGTGCGCGAACTGAGCTATGCTCCAGTCGGCAAGGGAGTCGAAATCGGTTTTTGTCAGCCATGAGTTGTATACGGATACGCTTGCCAATCGGATGAGTCCGAGCTTGAATTTATATTCGAAATAGCGCGCCGCCGCTTTGTCGAAAGAGCCGCCGTTTTTATAGTATTCGTAAACGGTGTCGGCATCTCCCTCAAATAACAGCTCAAGCGGATAGTCTCTGAAATAGTAAATGTCGGTGGAAAGGTATATTTCCTCAAAAACCTCGCGCGATATATCGAAGTATTCGATAAAGGCGGCGATATTTTTGCAGCAGCCGTTGTCATATCCGATTTCGTGAGCGGTGACGAGCCACTTTTCGTACTCCTTATTTCCGACGAGGCTTATGATTCGCACGGGAATGTCGTGATACGAGTTCATGAAAGAAAGCGAGTGCTCGCATTCTGTCGGGGGATGCGGTCCCCTTACAGGCGCTTTGAAGTCGAGGATGTTGTTCATTACGAGAAGATTCGAGCTGCTACCCGACGAGGATTCATCGGATAACACGCCGTTTGCCATGCTTTTGAAGCTTTCGTCATCTGTCGCCTCGGTTGAGGTTTCGGAGTAATTCTCCTCCGCTTCCGCGAGAGCGTTTTCATCTGTGGGCAAGCTCTGCTCCATTGCGTCGCAATCTATTATGGCGGTAGCCTTGCACGACAGCGTGATTTGGTCATAGACCTCCGCATTGTCCGCGGAATCCGTCTTTATCTCGCCGACTGAGGGCAGAATTTTAAGGCAGACTGCGGCAACAAGCACAATTGAGGCGGCAAGACTGCCCCACTTGACAAAGAGCCCCCTTGTGATTTTTGTGCCCGTCGGAGCTTTTTTCTTTTCGGCGTTTATTTTCGCCATGACTGCAGCATGAATGTCGGTTTTAGGTCCGGGATACGCTGTATTCATGGCGCGAAGATATTCCTTAAACTCCTCAGGCAACTCGCGACTGTCTGTGTTGTTTATATTACTGATGTTGCTCATATTCGTATGCGCAGAGACGCACCTTTCTGAATGAAATTGCAGTTTTTTATCGGATACGGGATACTCTCACACTCCCGTTTTTCTTTTGACATTCGTTAGACGAGTTGCAATTAGATAAAGTTCCCATTTTCGAGAATTGTTTTTAAATTTGCGCGTCCGCGATTAAGACGTGATTTTACCGTTCCGAGCTCAAGGTGGAGAACTTCGGCGATTTCCTGATATGACAGCTCGTGGATATCGCGCATGACAACAACACGACGCTGTTCTTCGGGGAGCTGCTCGACGGCGCGTCTGATCCCCTCGATAAGCGCACGGCGTTCAAGTGCATCCTCCGGCACGGAGTCGCCCGACGTCACGGGGAGATCCCACTCATTCGATTCCGTGTCGTCGTCAGTGCGGCTCAGGGAAAGCGCGCCGCGCCGCGACTGAGCGCGGATTGTGTCCCTTGCCGTGTTTATCGTAATTCTGAAAATCCATGTGGAAAAAGCGCAATCTCCTCGGAAAGATGAGATTGAACGCCATGCTTTTATAAATGAATCCTGTGCGATATCGTCTGCGCTGTCGCAGGACATGCCGGAGCTTCGGAGCACGCCGCACGCCGTGTTGTACACGAAGCGCTCGTACTCTGAGACAATTTCGGAAAACGCCTCGCTGTCACCGCTTTTTGCGCGGATTATCAGCTCGTCGGATTCGGCAGTCATATGCTCCGGAAGCTTTGTTTTTTCCGTTGGCATTTCTATGTATGTATCCTCATTTATATGTAAAACGTGTCGATATTCTTATTTTTATAACCTAACCCATTATATCACATATGGCGCGCACGTGTCAATCGTTAAGTTTGAGTCAAAACAACTTGTTTTAACTTTTCTCGTGACGTATGATAAAATCCGTTAAAATGACTTTATTTTTTATATAAAATAATAAGTCTTTACGTAAAACGTGAATTTTTCGTAAATCTTCACAAAAATGGAATTTTCGGGTAGATATTCGTGAAAATATATGGTATAATAAACGTTACGCGAGACAATGCGGTTCGGGTGTGTTTTATTTGTGCCCGCCGCCATGAAAACGCGCTTATCACGGCAACAAAAATTTATATTATAAAATTGCGGAGGTACATTTTAAATGTCCAAAAAGTATGTTTACCTGTTCTCCGAAGGAAACGCAAATATGCGTGAGCTCCTCGGCGGCAAGGGTGCGAACCTCGCTGAAATGACCAATATCGGTCTTCCCGTTCCTCAGGGCTTCACTATCACAACAGAAGCCTGCACACAGTATTATGAAGACGGTCGTCAGATTAACGATGAAATCATGGCTGAGATCATGGAATACATTGTTAAGATGGAAGAAATCACCGGCAAAAAGTTCGGCGACCACGAAAATCCGCTTCTCGTTTCCGTTCGTTCCGGCGCACGCGCTTCCATGCCCGGTATGATGGACACCATCCTCAATCTCGGTCTCAACGAAGAGGTTGTTGAGGTTATGGCAAAGAAGTCCGGCAATGCTCGCTGGGCTTACGACTGTTACAGAAGATTTATCCAGATGTACTCCGATGTCGTTATGGAAGTCGGCAAAAAGTACTTTGAAGAACTCATCGATAAGATGAAAGAAGAAAAGGGCGTTAAGCTTGACGTTGAACTCACAGCTGATGACCTCAAAGAGCTTGCAAATCAGTTCAAGGCAGAATATAAGGCAAAGCTCGGCGTTGACTTCCCGTCAGACCCCAAGGAACAGCTCCTCGGCGCAATCAAAGCCGTATTCCGTTCATGGGACAACCCCAGAGCTAATGTATATCGCCGCGACAACGATATTCCCTATTCTTGGGGTACAGCGGTAAACGTACAGGCAATGGCATTCGGTAATATGGGTGACGACTGCGGTACAGGCGTTGCGTTCACACGTGACCCCGCAACAGGCGAAAAGAAGCTCATGGGTGAGTTCCTCACAAACGCACAGGGCGAGGACGTTGTTGCCGGCGTTCGTACTCCCATGCCTATCGCTCAGATGGCTGAAAAGTTCCCCGCTGCATTCAAGCAGTTCCAGGAAGTTTGCCAGATACTTGAGAACCACTATCACGACATGCAGGATATGGAGTTCACTATCGAGAACGAAAAGCTCTATATGC
>JAZODB010000145.1:0-3412 GCA_045596785.1 Eubacteriales bacterium | reverse complement strand
ACCAGGGTTATGAGATTCTTCCGATTTGCGAAATAAAATAATATCTACGCCCGGGGTGGGGTTAAGCGAAACTAAATTGCACGGTATCTGCCCACCCCACTGCGTTTCCTGCTCTTTTTGCTTAATAGCATACTTTAGCCTGCCCCTATATGCTTATGCTTAGTAGGTAAGTACCACTGCGAAACGCCAAGGTTGAACCTAAATAGTAGTGGAGAATACCTCGTTTCTTGCGGGGAAGCCCCCGCCGGCATCTACGCTGCGCGAGTAGGCGAGAATACCTCGTTTCTTGCGGGGAAGCCCCCGCCGGCACCCTCGCTTGCGCTAATAGTTTAGAATACCTCGTTTCTTGCGGGGAAGCCCCCGCAGGCATCCACGCTGCGCGAGTAGTGGAGAATACCTCGTTTCTTATAGTGAAGCGGGGTTTTCAGTCAGCCGCAGCATTTGTCAATGGCTATTTCGACCTCTGCGGAGGTCGATTCGGGGTTTCACCCCAAAACCCCAAGAGCTTTTGAAAAAGCTCTACCAAAACTTCCGTCAATTAGTTAGCTGAAACTTAAAATCAGCGCACAAACCCAAGTCATTTCCCCTCATAAAGTTTTTTGAGGGGTTTGGGGGACTTTTTGCAAAAAGTCCCCCAAGCGCGTCCTCCTCGCATCCCCGTTCCCCATGAAAAAAGAGAGCAAGAGCTCTCTTTTAATTTTTAATATTGGATTTAGACAAAAACGCTTTTGTTTTTTCGGATTTTGGGTTATCCATGACCTCGTCGGGCGTGCCTTCCTCTTCGATGACGCCGTCTGCCATATAGATAACTCGGTCGCCGACGCCGCGCGCAAACTCCATTTCGTGTGTTACGACAATCATAGTGCGGTCGGAATTTTTCAGCTCGCGGATGACGCGGAGCACCTCACCCGTAAGCTCGGGGTCGAGAGCGGATGTTGGCTCGTCGAAGCAAAGGATGTCGGGCGACATAGCCAAAGCTCGCGCGATAGCAACTCTTTGGCACTGTCCGCCGGACAGCTCGCACGGATAGCTTTTCACCTTATCGGAAAGACCCACCGTCTCAAGAAGCTCTGTCGCGCGCGCTTCGATTTCAGACGAAATGCGGCGCGCCTCCTCCTTGTACTTTATTGACTTGTCAGCCTTGCACCTCGCCTTAAGCTGGCCCAGCTCCATAAGCTCGGGCGCAAGCGTAATATTGCGGAGCACGTTGTACTGCGGAAACAGGTTGAACGATTGAAAGACAAGCCCGAAGTGAAGCCTGTTTCGGCGAAGCTCATCATCGGATATCTTCGCCCCCGCCTGCCAAATCACATCTCCGCCGACGGAAATTTCCCCCTCGTCTGCGGTTTCGAGGAAATTCAGACAGCGCAAAAGAGTAGTCTTTCCGCTTCCCGACGACCCGATTATCACAAGCACCTCTCCGCGGTCCAACGTCAAGTCAATCCCCTTAAGCACCTCGGTATCCCCGAAGCTTTTGCGTATATTTTTTACCTCAAGTATAGTTTTTTTCGTTTCGGTCATTCTGCGTCACCCCTTGTAGTAGTCGAGCTTCTTTTCAAGCTTCGAGAACAGTATGGTCAGCGCCCCCACAAACACAAGGAAGAATACACCCGTGTAGAACAGCGGCCATATATATCCTTTGTTCGCGTAACGCTCAGCCACCTTGATAATCTCCACGTAGGAAATTACGCGCGCGAGCGACGTATCCTTTATCAGCGTAATTATCTCGTTCCCCATAGGCGGAACTATCCGCTTTATCACCTGAAATAGTACTACCTTGAAAAAAACCTGCGATTTTGTCATGCCGAGGACCTGTCCTGCCTCGTACTGCCCACGGCTTATGGATTCAATCCCTCCGCGATAGATTTCCGAAAAATATGCCGCGTAATTGATGATAAATGCCACAAGCACAGCCGTGAGCCTGCTGCTCATCGGGATTTCGAAAACAAGCCCCGGAACATACATTACGACAAAGAGCTGGAGCATGAGCGGCGTGCCGCGTATTACCCAAACAATAGTCTTAACCACAGCGCGCAGCGGCGTGAAGCGCGACATCGAGCCGAACGTGATGAGAAGCCCAAGAGGAATCGCGCCGAGCAGCGTCAGTACAAATACAATAGTGTTCTGCCCGAACGACGTGAGCAAGTCGAGAGTAACCTGTCCGATTGACATAACAAATCTCCGAATCTGAATTTCTGTAAACAAAAAGCAGTGGTTTGAGCCGAAAATCAGCCCAAACCCTGTCTTTTATTTAGCTTTATTTATTATTTTCTTATTTTACGAGCTGACCTTCGAGCTTGTATTTCTTGGCGATATTGTCAACTGTTCCGTCTTCCATAAGCTCTGCAATAGCCTTGTTGAACTTGTCGAGAGTTTCGGTGTCATCCTTGCGGAATGCTACTCCATAATACTCAAGTCCGAATTCGTATGCGTCAACTACGGAAAGTCCCGCGTAATCGGTGTCGTCACCAATCATGCCTATCGATGTTACAAAGTCGATAACGCATCCGTCACATGTGCCGGATGCAACCTCAAGGAGTGCCATTGCCATTGTGGAGACAGCTGTGTACTCACATTCTGCAAAAACAGCATCCTCTGTCGCAACGCCCTCTCCGGCAGAACCTGCCTCAGCACAGATTTTCGCGCCTGCAAGACCGCTTGCGGTGCTGTATTTGTCAACGTTTTCAGCCTTTACAACGAGAACCTGCTTGTTCTCCATGTAAGGATTTGAAATGCCCATAGTCGCTTTACGATCGTCGTCGATCGTCATACCGTTCCAAATGCAGTCGATATTTCCTGCATTGAGCTCGATTTCCTTTGTATTCCAATCGATTTCAACGAACTTCGGGGTGAGTCCGAGTTTTTCGCAGACAGCGGTAGCGAACTCGGTTTCGTATCCGGTGAGCTTTCCGTCGTCGCCGAAGTAGTTCATCGGCTCAAAATATGTAATTCCGATAACGAACTCCTCTTTTTTGCAGGACTGAAGCATAACAGCCGCGGAGCAAAGCATAATCAATGCCATAACAAGTGAGATAATCCTTTTCATTTTTCCTCCTACGCCTCATGGGCGTTTTTTATTTTATTGCTTTATCGCATTAAAGTACTAATATGATACCACGTAACAGAACGAAAGTCAATCGTCAATATTCACAAAAAGTATATTCGAACGGCAGTTATTTTTATAATATGCGAGTAGGGGAGAATACCTCGTTTCTTGCGGGGAAGCCCCCGCCGGCATCTACGCTCGCGCGTAGGGTTTATAATACCTCGTTTCTTATAGTTCAGCGGGGTTTTCAGTCAGCCGCAGCATTTATCAATGGCTATTTCGACCTCTGCGGAGGTCGATTCGGGGTTTCACCCCAAAACCCCAAGAGCTTCCCCAAAAGCTCTACCAAAACTTTTCTCTATGGGT
>JAZODB010000144.1:0-14643 GCA_045596785.1 Eubacteriales bacterium | reverse complement strand
TATTATAAATCTTACCATATCATGCTCCTTGCAAAAAACCGCACGTTAAGTGCGGTATGCTGTATTTTGGGATAGCTGATGAGAGAAACAACTTTAACAAACGAAATTCTTCAGTTGTTTTCAATAATCGAGTTGATGCTTTCGCGCACGGAAAGAAGCCATTCGGCACTGTGCGGATACTTCGAGAAAGTGACTTCTCCGCGAAAATCATTAAGCAGCATAAGGTTTCCCTTATTTTAATCGTCTATTTTTGCAATAATAACCTTTCCCGCAAATGAGCTGTCCTTCCATGTGTCGTAAGGAGATACGAAAGTTTCTCCAACCGACATGGCGATATGCGCGCCCGTCTCACCGGTGAAGCCGGTTTTTCCTGCTGTACCGATTATGTCTCCGCGTGAGACCTCGTCCCCCACAGAAACAGTGAATGAGCCCATATTATAGTACCATGTCTTAAGTCCGTAGCCATGATCGATTACAACAATGTACCCGGGGTAGTCAAGAAGTCCGGCATAAACCACCTTGCCCGCGTTGCAGGCAACAATACTTGTACCCTCTGCCGCTCTGTAATCCACACCGTTGTTACGGTACGAGACAGTAGAGCTTCCGTTAAGGTAAATGTCACGTCCGAAGCCTCTGAGAAGTATGCTGTCTCCGCCTATCCCCTCAAGGAAGTATCCCGAAAAATATCTCTTGTCGGATGATGACGACATTATTTCAGATGCTGTTTTGCTGAACTCCTCAATAACCGCCTGTGTATGGTAAAGAGAAATTATACTGTCGGGAACCGTGTATGTGGAGATTTTCTCTCCTCCGTTTTCCACCGTCAGAATCGAATCCTGAGTCATTCCTCCGTATGTAAATGTAATGGTATACATTCCCGAGGGGGTATCGACCGCAACAGGGAAAAGTCCTACCGCCATATTGTTTTCAGCCGCATAGAACTTTATTTCGGGCGTATTTGCCATAGACGACTCGACGCGAATATTTTCGGGGTGAGAAACATTCGTCGCGGTCACAGCTATAAATTTACCCGCCTCGACGCTCGTCATTCCGAGGAAAAACTCGGCAGGCGCCGTAACGAGTGATTTGAATGTATAATCAAGCTCTCCGCAGAACGAGCGCGACGGATCCTCGTACCATTTCGCCTTAACCTCAAGAGTTAAGGTTTTTGTATGGTCGAGCGAAAACAGTGCAATATCGGAGAGCGGATTGTCATACAGCAGATTCCCCGCCTCATCCGAAATTTTGACGCTGCAATAATCAGGTGCAGCATCAAACTCAAGGTCAAGACCGCCCTCTATTTCGTAAAGCTCCGTATCATTTAAAACTCTTTCCGAAACATCCGCCTCTACATAAGCTCCCGTGTAGTTCTTATACTGCCAAACTGCACTGTCGGGAGTCACTTCATAGCTCTGAGACAAGGTCAGGGTGGGTAGAACAGATGTATCGTACAGGCTCTGGGCGTACTCGCATATTATAAATTCCGCCGCATCTTCTTCCGCTATCTTGTACGTCTTTCCGTCATTCGAGCGGTAGTAGCTGGTAGTCGGGTCGGTAGAGAAATAAAACTCGTATGACTCATCGCGCACATTTGTCGAAAGAGTTACGTTGAAGCATTTCTCTCCCATAAGCGAATCGGGAAGAGCCACTATCTGCGATGCGTTATCTTGAAGCTCCACAAAAAACTTGATAAGTGTGTCCGCTTCGTCACCGTCAGACTCCTTAACAAGAGTATGATTCTTTCCGTTGAGATCGTCAATCGATATCTTTACGGCATTCGATTCGTCAACAGGGGCATTCTGTATTTTCTGATAGTTAGCATAAGCAACCGCTGTCGGAATAAAGCACAGCAATATCACTATTGCAAGTATTAGTCTGTTTTTCATGGTTTCCCCCATTCTTTTGCGCTCGGCAAGAGAATTTTTCTTTATTTTATATTATACATTACTTTGTATGGCTTGTCAAGATTGGATTTGCGGGCGGCTCTGTCCGCCCAAGTACTATACCGATTCAATCAAACGGTCGATGAGGTCGGAATACGTTATTCCCTCCGCTATCATCATTTTCGGATACATGGATATTGGGGTGAAGCCCGGCAGAGTATTGATTTCGTTGAATACAAGCTCCCCGCCCTCCGTAAAGAAGAAATCCACTCGCGCAAATCCGCGGCAATCGAGAACACGGAAAATTTCGCCGGCATACCTGCGTGCTTCCTCCTGTTTCTCGACGGAAATTCTCGCCGGAATATGATACGACGAAACATCGCTTACGTATTTCGTCTCGTAATCGTAAAATTCGCTTCCGCCAAGGTCTATTTCCGCAGGATGAGCGATGGTATAGTGTCCGTGCTCCTCAAGCACAGCGACCTCGATTTCCCTCCCGTTTATGCACTCCTCAATCAAAACCTTTGAGTCCTCGCTAAGCGCAACTCGAAGCGCGGAGTCAAAATCCTCAGAACATTTCACCTTTGATGCTCCGACAGAGGAGCCTGCGCGCGACGGTTTTATGAACATCGGATAGCCGAGCTTTTGTTCGCACCGCAGTCTGACCCTTTCCCTTGAAGCTGCATCGGGAACATCGCCGCGACGCACAACCTCAACCGCCGCTTGACGAATTTCAGTCTCATTAGCCACAATGGCTTTTGTAAACGCCTTATCCATACAAACCGCGGATGACGCGCAGTCGCATCCGACAACGGGAATTTTCGCCACAGCGAACATCCCTTGCAGCGTACCGTCCTCGCAGTTTTTTCCGTGAATCATGGGAAGAACCGCATCGACTGTATATTTTTCCTCCGCATCTCCGCGCTTTACGGCGAGAATCCCACAGGAAAGGTCAAGCTGTACGGGATATACTTCTCCCTCCGACCATGTGTCGCTCACTATCTCGGCATTATCTCCCTCAAAAAGATAAAATCTTCCGTCTCTCGTTATTCCGACCCTCAAAAGATTATATTTTTCGGATTTGATATTCGACAGTGCGCCGAACGCCGACGAGAGTGACACCTCATATTCGGAAGAACATCCACCGAACAGCAATACAACAGTTTTCATAAAGACCTCATAACATTTATTTATTGTAAAACAGAAGATAAAATCGGATTTTCAAAACACATTTCGTTTGCACGCCGATTATCGATTTGAATTTCAAAAATCCGCATTATTTCCGCTCGCGCTTCAGTTTAAACTCAACGGAATCACGGAGAGCTTGCCAGCTGGCGTTTATCACGTCGGAGGAAACTCCGACTGTACGCCACACGAACTCCCCGTCGGTGGACTCAATCGAAACGCGGACCGATGACGCCGTTGCGCGCGAATCGAGCACGCGCACGCGATAGTCCGTCAGGCGTATGCGTTCAAGCTCCGGATAGAAGCGGCACAGTGCTCTGCGAAGTGCAACGTCAATCGCATTGACGGGACCGTTTCCCTCTCCCGCGGTCAGCTCGATGCATTCGTCAACCGAAATCTTTATAACAGCGGATGCCGTGAAGTTTTCCTCACACGCCGCATTTTCGGGATTTTCGTTCACTATCACTTTCAAATCGAGCAAATCGAAAAATTTGCTTCGCCGCTCGAGTGCCTCATCGACGAGCAGCTCAAGCGAAGCCGCCGCGTCATCGTAAAAATACCCGACCGCCTCGCGCTCCCGTATCAGCTCAGCCAAGCGGAGCACACGCGGGTCATCCTTGTCAAATCGCACGCCGGGAGTATATTTTTCAAGCTTACGTATCACAGCCGCGCGTCCGGCAAGTGAGCTCAGCATAAGATGCCTTCTGTTTCCCACCGATTCGGGTCTCACATGCTCAAAATTTTCGGTTGACTTAAGTACAGCGTCGATGTGCGTGCCTGCCTTGTGCGAAAATGCATAGCCGCCGACAAACGGTGCGCGCTCGTCGTAATTAAGATTTGCCGCCTCCGTAACCTCTCGTGCCGCGCCCGTAAGAAGCTCAAGCCTTTCTCCTACGCAGTCGTACCCCATCCGAAGCTGCAAAAGCGGTATCAAAGTGCAGAGATTGGCGTTTCCGCACCGCTCTCCCACTCCCGATACTGTCCCCTGAACGTGGACAGCCCCCGCATTTACTGCAGCCGCGCTTGCCGCGTCAGCTGTGCCCGTGTCGTTGTGGCAGTGAATACCGAGCCTTTTTTCGGGAAATTCCACAGCAATTCTGCCGACAGTATCGGCAATTACCCAAGGCAGAGTAGAGCCGTTTGTATCGCACAAAACCACACAATCCGCTCCCGCCTCAAATGCCGCTCTTACCGCCGAAACCGCGTATCCGTCATTTGCGGAATATCCGTCGAAAAAATGCTCCGCATCGAAAATCACTTCTTTTCCCGCATCGCGAAGGTATTTCACGCTCTCCGATATCATTCGCAAATTCTCCTCCGCGCTTACACCGAGAACGCTTTTCACCTGAGCCGCACTTGCCTTGCCGAACAGCGTAATCACCCGAAGCGGAGACTGCGCGGCAAGAACAAGAGCCGCATTATCGCACGCTCTCTCGTTCGGGCTGCATGTGCGTGCAAGAGCCGCGAGCTTTGCCGTTTTCAGCGGAAGGGCGCAAATCTCCTCAAAAAATTCCGCATCTCGTTCCCCCGTTATCATTCCCGCCTCTATATATGTTACGCCGAGAGAGTCAAGCGCGTGAATCACTTTAAGCTTGTCATCGTGGGAAAATTCTATCCCCACTCCCTGCGCTCCGTCGCGGAGTGTCGTGTCGAAAATCTCAATTTTATTTCCCATTTTCCTGATTCTTCCATTTATTTATTGCGCTGAGATAAGCCTTGACCGACGCTTTGATTATATCCGTAGATACACCGCGACCCGTGTAGGTTCCGTCTCCCGCTTTGATTTTCACTTTTGCTTCTCCGAGTGCATCCGTACCCTCCGTAACAGCAGTTATTCCGTACGAAACAAGCTCTACTTTATTTTCCGCACCCGAAATTCGGTTTATCGCATTGAATGCCGCGTCAATCGGTCCTTTGCCGGGAGCCGCCTCCGTAATCTCGCACTGCTCTCCGTGTGCCACCCTTTCATGCAAGGTAAGCAGCGCCATAGCTTTCATGTGGTTCCCCGACTGAATCTGAAAGGTGGATAATGTGTACATTCCCTCAAGCGAATCGAGATACTCGCCGACTATCGCGCGGATTTCTTCATCGGTTACAATGGATTTGCTTCCGGCAATCTCCTTGAATCTTGAAAACGAAGCGTCAACTCCCTCTGCGGACAGCGAATATCCGAGACTTTTCACTCGCTCGGCGTAAGCATGTCTGCCGCTCAGCTTACTTAAAACTATGGTGCTTCGGTTAAGTCCGATGTCGGCAGGATTGATTATTTCGTAAGTCTCACGCGACTGCATTATTCCGTGCTGATGAATGCCGCTTGAATGGGCAAATGCATTGCGCCCGACTATTGCCTTGTTCGGCGCTACGGAGATTCCCGACAGCGATTCCGCAAGGCGGCTCAGCTCCGTAATCTCGCGCGTATTGACGCGGCAGCCGACTCCTCCGAAGGAGTCGCCTCTGACGCAGAGTGCCATGACAATTTCCTCAAATGAAGCATTCCCCGCTCTCTCGCCGAGACCGTTGATTGTACATTCAACCTGAGATGCACCTGCCTCAATCGCGGCTATGGTGTTCGCCGTGGCAAGCCCAAGGTCATTATGACAGTGCGTACTCACCGTACATTCGGGAACAGTACCGCAAATTCTCCCGATAAGAGCCGCATACTCCGCAGGTGTGGCATACCCTACTGTATCGGGAATATTTATTATGCTCGCTCCGCGGTCGGCGGCAAGCCGAACAACCTCGCAGAGAAACTCCGTATCGGTCCGTGTAGCATCCTCCGCAGAAAACTCTATTTCCGCAAATACTCCGAGTGATACGGCGTAATCCATGCACTCTTTTATTTTCGAAAGTACATCCGCGCGGCTGATTTTCAGCTTATTTTCAAGGTGAATGTCACTTGTGGCTATGAAAATGTGCAATCTCGGATGCTTTGCACCGCGCAATGACTCCGCGGCTCTGTCTATATCGCCTTTCGTCATTCTCGCAAGAGCGGAAACGGTACTTTCGGTGATATTATCAGCCACAAGGCGCACCGCTTCAAAATCCGCCTCGGAGGATGCGGGAAATCCCGCCTCAATCACATCAACTCCCGCACGCTCAAGCCGCTTCGCTATATCAAGCTTCTGCGCCGCACCGAAGTTTACCGACGGAGTCTGCTCCCCGTCTCGCAGTGTTGTGTCATATATCTGTATGTATCTCATATTGCCTCCTTATTTTATCAACGGATTTTGCTTCTTCTCTCTGACGAGAGTAGTTGAGCGGGGAAGCCCCCACGGTCCGCGAAACGCCAAAGTTGAGCTTATACTTACGCTCGCGCGTAGGGTTTTGAATACCTCGTTTCTTATAGTGAAGCGGGATTTTCAGTCAGCCGCAGCATTTGTCAATGGTTTTTCGCTGACTGCGGTCAGCGATTCAGGACTCTGTCCTGAAAACCTGCGACTTTTTGAAAAAAGTCGATTAAAACTTTTCTCTATGGGTTAGCTGAAATTTAAAGTCGGTGCACTGACCCTTGTTATTGCCATAAAGTTTTTTGAGGGGTTTGGGGGACTTTTTGCAAAAAGTCCCCCAAGTCGCGTCTCCCCCGTCTTTTCAAAGCCATAGCTTAGCGGCGCGTGGGTTGCCCGAGTAATCGACGAGGGTTTCGTGATTCATTCCGAAGTGCTCCGCTATGCGGCAAACCGCGTCTGCCTGCTTGTATCCATGCTCGAGGAGCATCACTCCGCCGCTCCTCAGCCGAGAGCGGTACAAGCCTATTATGTCGGCATAAAGCGACAACCCATCTCCGCCGTCGGTCAAAGCCGCACGCGGCTCAAACGACAGCTCAGGCTCAAGAGCGGGCATCTCGTCGCGCGCAATGTATGGCGGATTCGCCGTTATAACATCAAACAAATCCCCCTCAGCCAGAGGCACCGAACGCAAATCCCCCTCGATTACCTCACAGCGCGCCCGAAAGCCAAGACGCTCCATATTCCGACGCGCCGCAGAGGCGGTATCGTGAAACAGCTCCACCGCCACCGCAGTAGTGCCCTCGGTCATGCCGAGTACCGCTGCCGCGATACAGCCGGAGCCTGTGCATAAATCAAGCAGACGCCCCCCCGCCGGAAGATTCCGCGCGGCTTCCTCGGCAATAATCTCCGTGTCGGAGCGCGGAATGAGACAACTCTCGTCAACCGCGAACGTAAGACCGCAAAATTCCCACTCGCCGAAAATGTATTGCAGAGGATACCTCGTCGCTCGCTTCTCCACCGCCGCAATAAGCTCAGCAGATGAATAATCCGCACCCGGCTCCGCGACAGCTCGGCTCCGCGGTACCTTCTCGAAAAATTCGATAAGCATTAACGCCTCTCCGCGCGCCGACTCGATTCCCGCCTCATTCAGCACTCGCGTAATCTCAAAAAGCGTCATTTCGTCTCTTCGGAAGTCTCGGCTTCGCCCCTCGTTTTTCCGTCAATAAGCTCGCCCGACGGCTGAACCACACCGCCAAGCTCCTCCGGAATCGCGTTCACAAGAGCCGCAAGCGCAACCTCAAGCTGAGACTCGTCAGGCTCTCTCGTCGTGATTCTCTGAAGCCAAAGCCCCGGCGCCGATACGATTTTGGTAAATACGTTGCTGTGCGCACCCGCGTATCTGATAAACTCAAAGCCAAGTCCGACAATCAGCGGAAGCATCAGCAGCTTTGAGCCAAACCTGAGCCACACGTTGTCCCACGAAAGAAACGAATTTAAAATTATCGATATTATAAGCATCACAAAAATAAAGCTCGTGCCGCATCGCGGATGAAATCTCGTGCATTTCGCCGCGTTCTCGGGAGTCAGCGGAAGTCCCGACTCAAAGCAAGCTACGGATTTGTGCTCCGCACCGTGATACTCGTAGGTCCTGCGGATGTCGGGCATAAGAGATGTCAGTGCAATGTACCCCACGAAAAGTCCCATCCGTATCAACCCCTCAACCGCCGAACGAAGAACAGCAAACTGCCCCACAAATCCACCCGTCAGCAAATCAAGTCCCTTTGCGGCAAATGTGGGAAGCATGAGAAACAAAACCACCCCGATAGTAACTCCGAGAACCATTCCGATTCCCATAACAACGCTCATAAGCTTGTCGCCGAGCTTGTCCGTCAGCCATTTTTCAAACTTGGTCTCAGGCTCGTCAAGGTCAATCCCCTGCATATCCGCAGATTTCGTGAGCATCTTCATTGACAGCGAAAGCTGCTCCACAAAGCTGACACAACCGCGCACAATGGGAAGATTCGCAATTTTGTTCTTTTTGCGAAGCGATATAAATACCGAGTTGTCAAGCGTAATCCCTCCGTTCTCGGTGCGTACCGCAAGACTGCATCTGTCGCCCGATTTCATCATAACGCCCTCAAGAACCGCTTGCCCTCCGACTATTCCCACTCTCGGGTCTGCTTGTTTTTTGTTTTTTGACATTGTTTTTCCTCTTTTTCGCAAATTACTGCATTATATAGCTATTCGTTTTACATTATATCATATCCCATTCAAAAATACAACAGTACCGTTCACAAAAGAGACGGGCAATCCTTGACATAAAACCGAATTGTATGATATAATTGTAGAGTTATAACAATTCAGATACGGGACGGAAATATGGATTTTTGGGAATTAGCGGTAATCGCCGTCGGTTTGTCAATGGATGCTTTTGCGGTTGCAATCTGCAAAGGCCTGTCGTTAAGTAAGCTGAGCGGCAAGCACTGCCTCGTTACGGGTGCGTGGTTCGGTGCATTTCAGGCACTTATGCCCCTTCTCGGATATTTGCTCGGAACTCAGTTTGAAAAATACATAACCTCAATTGACCACTGGATAACCTTCGCGCTCCTCGCGCTCATAGGCGCAAATATGATACGCGAAGCTTTCGGCAAAGACGAGGATGATGTCAGCGCCTCTTTCGATATCCGCGCAATGCTCCCCCTCGCCATAGCCACAAGCATAGATGCGCTCGCTGTCGGAGTGACGTTCGCATTCCTGAGCGTTAATACAAATATAATCGTCGCAGTTTCGCTTATAGGCGTGATAACTTTCGCACTCTCTGCCCTCGGAGTCAAAATCGGAAATATCTTCGGTGCACGCTATAAAGCTCCCGCAGAGATAGCGGGCGGCGCCGCACTTATTCTGCTCGGCATAAAAATTCTTCTTGAGCACCTCGGCATAATCGGCTGAGACAAAATGTCTCAGCCGATTCGCCTCTCTCGGTTAAGCCTTGCCGCGCCCCGAGGCTTCGGCAAGCTTTTTCACAAACATAAACATATTGTCCTTGGTTTCACGGTCAAGCTCTCCGTATGCGCGGATTGCGGCTCCGATTTTGCCAACCTGGTCGACGGATAAATCCGACAATGTCTTTGCTCCCGTTGAGGAGATAAGTCCGAACAGAGTTTCCGTAAATCTGCGCCGCTCCTCGTGTGTAATGCTGTCAAGCCAACCTCCGAGCACCTCATCATGACGGCGCCCCTGCTTCGACAAGCCGTCAAGGTGCACGAAGCTCGGTCCGATAACGCTCCACGAAAACGGGTCATGCTGAAACAACCCCTGTGAGTCCGAAACGCTGCTCTCGATAACGCAGTACTTCTCCTTATGTTCAAGAAGCAAGCCGATTACCGACGACTGCGGAACAATCGTACAAATGCGCTCCGTCATCTCGGTAAACTCAGGCGACTCAATAACCTCACGCACAAATCCGGGACCGTCGTTGCTGTACGCCGCAGCTACTCTGCGCCGCACATATGCAGGTGCAAAAACTGCCGAATATACCGCAAGATTTCCCCCTTTTGAATGACCTCCCGTGCGGATATCGCCGCTGTAAACAGCCGCAATGTCCGTCAGGTACTCGACTGCCTTTTTCTGCGACATCACGGGGTGCGTAAAGCTCAAATTGAAATCCTCTCTCCAGCCGACAATTGTGTCATCCGTTCCTCTGAACGAAACAAAAATCGAATTGTCGGGCAGTATGAACGTCACCGCCGCAAACTGCATGAACTCATCCTCGTTCGTTTCGCTGATGTAAAACGATGCGTAAACATCGGAATATCTCACGGATTCTGCGGCACGCACGAACAGCTCCCCCGTCTCCTCGGGTATCACGCGCCCGAATCGCTCTCCGTTCGGATACTTCATCCTGTACTCACGAAGGCAATCCGTCAGCTTTACGGGATTTCCGAGAGGCTCGTCTGCCACGATGTCCGAAAAATCTATAAAAGACAGCATTGAAAACACAAGATTATCAACCTCGCAGAACGGCGATGCCTCAAACGAGAGATCCCCTCTCCATTTCAAATAATCGAATACGTTCGGCATTGTTACCTCCTTAATATCGTAAATTTCGGCAAAACACAATTTCTTAAACTTCCTTTGGCACCGAGTGCCCTCTGTACAATGTAATTATAGTATACTAATGTTAATAAAATACGACAAATCGGTAAAAAACCGAAGAAAGGAGCGAAAATGACAGAAAGCGAGCTTGCCGTCGAGATAAAAAACGGGACCTGCGGCGGATTGTATTTTTTTTACGGTGATGAGGACTACCTTAAAAATCACCGCGCGACAGCTCTTGCAAAAGCTGTCGTGGGTGAGGACTCGTCTCTCGCTTCATTCAATCTTATTCGGCTGAGCTTCGGTGACAGGGCGCTCAATATCGCGGAAATTTCCGACGCAATGCTCTCTCCCCCCGTAATGTCGCCGATGAAAGCTGTTTCGGTGCAGATTTCAAGCATCGATTCCCTGCGCGAAAAAGAGCGCACCGCGCTTGCGGAATTGCTCGAAAGCTTCTCAGGAGAAGATTATTCCGACACGGTACTGATTTTCTCCGTCGCATCTGACGGATTTGACGCGGGAACGCAAAAAAAACCATCTCCGTTTTTAGCCACCGTATCGAAATTTATGAAAGTCGTTCGTTTCGACTACCAATCCACAGCGAAGCTTGCTCGCTGGATGGAGCGGCATTTTGCGGAATACGGTCTCGTTATGTCGTCGGGGATTCCCGAAATGATAATCGGCATATGCGGCAGAAGCATGTACCGTCTCTCGGGCGAAATCGCAAAAATTGCCGCGTATGCCGCCGCGCATAATTCGCCGACGGTGACAGCCGAGCACGTTGAGGCTTGTGCAACGCACACCGACGAGGATGATGCTTTCCGTCTCGCAAACTGCATAATCGAGGGCGATACGCAGGGTGCGCTTGCCGCTCTCGGAGTTAAAATAAGGCTGCGCGAGGACCCTATTTTCGTTCTCTCTCAGGTAAACCGTGCCATATGCGAACTTGCCTGCGCTTCCGTTTTCATTGTCGACGGTCGCGAAAAGGAAGATTTCGCGCGCTCATTCAGAATGCACGAGTACAAAGCCGGACTATACATGCGCTCAGCCAAGCTCCGCTCTCCGGAATTTTTCCGCCGCGCCGTAATGCTCTGTCTTGAAGCGGATCGCACGATAAAATCCTCGTCAATCGGCTACGCCGCAATCGAAAGACTTATCTGCGCGTGCGCCGAATAGTGGAGGGTTTATGTCAAACAAAATAAAGTTGAAAATCCCCGTTATCGTCGAGGGAAAATACGATAAGGCTCACCTTTCTTCGATAATCGATACGGTTATAATTCCCACAGACGGCTTCGGCGTATTCAAAAATGACGAAAAACGTGCGCTGATTCGCACCCTCGGACAAGGCGGTCTCATTCTGCTGTGCGACAGCGACGGCGGCGGTCAAATTATCCGCTCACATCTGCGCGGTATGCTCGGCGGAATCGCGGTATATGACCTCTATATCCCACAAATTTCGGGAAAGGAACGCCGCAAGCAGACTCCGTCGGCTGAGGGTTTCCTCGGCGTTGAGGGTATTCCAAAAGATATCCTGCGCGAAGTCTTTGAAAAATTTGCACTCTCCCACCCCGAGCTTACGGACAGCGTCGGTGAATCAGAGCATGCAAAAAAAACGCCCGTTACCCGATCGCAAATGTTTGCTCTCGGACTTACGGGCGGTACAGATTCCTCGGCTCGACGTGATGCGCTGTGCGAATATCTCGCTCTACCTCACGGTATGTCCGCAAATGCACTGTTTTCCGCGCTGAATCTGATTTCCTCCGCAGAGGAACTCGAAAAATACGCGCAAATTGGGAATATAAAACAGTAAAGTTCTGCCTATACTGACGCTGGCGCGTAGGGTTTAGAATACCTCGTTTCTTGCGGGGAAGCCCCCGCGGGCACCCGGGGTGGGGTTAAGCGAAACTAAATTGCACGGTATCTGCCCACCCCACTGCGTTTCCTGCTTTTTCGGCTTAAAGGCTTACTTTAGCCCGCCCCTATATGCTTATGCTTAGTAGGTAAGTACCACTGCGAAACGCCAAGGTTGAACCTAAATAGTAGTGGAGAATACCTCGTTTCTTGCGGGGAAGCCCCCGCCGGCATCCACGCTCGCGCGTAGGGTTTAGAATACCTCGTTTCTTATAGTGAAGCGGGGTTTTCAGTCAGCCGCAGCATTTGTCAATGGCTATTTCGACCTCTGCGGAGGTCGATTCAGGACTCTGTCCTGAAAACCTGAGAGCTTTTAAAAAAGCTCTACCAAAACTTCCGTCAATTAGTCAGCTGAAACTTAAAATCAGCGCACTGACCCTTGTCATTTCCATAAAGTTTTTTGAGGGGTTTGGGGAACTTTTTGCAAAAAGTTTCCCAAGTCGTTCCCTTCGTTCCCCTTATCCATGTTTGATTTCCTTGATAATTTCGGAGACGAGAGCCTCAAGTATGGGGTCGGAGGAGATTTGTTCTTCGATAGAGTTAATGTTCGAGTGAACGGTAGAGTGGTTGCGGTTGTTGAAGAATCTGCCGATTTGAGGGAGAGAGAGATTCGTCATAGCGCGGATGACGTACATTGATACGTTGCGCGCGGTAGCCAGATTTTTGGTACGCCTGTCGCCGATAAGGTCTTTGGTTGAGACCGAGAAGTGCCGCGCGACGCAGGAGATTATGCGCGATACGGTGTCCGTGACCGGCTCCGTATCCTTGAGGTATTCGGGAACTGTGCGGATAACCATTTCCATGTTTACAGGCTGACCGGTGAGAAGATTCGATACCGCGAGCTTTTTTATGACGCCCTCAAGCTGTCGGATGTTTTCCTGGAGGTTTTTCGCGAGGAAGTCTATGACGTCAACCGGAACGTTCATGCGATTTTCGCCTATCTTGTTTCGGAGAATAGCGAGCCTGAGCTCGTAGTCCGGCGGCTTGATGTCCGCAAGAAGCCCCGCTTCGAATCGGCTGCGTATCCTCTCTTCGAGGGAAACGAGCTCGCGCGGCGGTCTGTCGGATGTTATTATAATCTGCTTGTGGTCCTCGTACAGCGCGTCGAACGTGTGGAAGAACTCAATCTGTGTGGATTCCTTGCCGGCAATGAACTGAATGTCGTCGAGCAGGAGCATATCCGACCCGCGATACTTCTGGCGGAATTTTTTGTTGTTGCCCTTGCGGATTGCGTCGATAAGCTCGTTCATGAACTCCTCGCCCTTCATGCAGTTTATCTTCATGTCGGGATTCCTCTGCTTCGCGCGATTCGCTATCGCGTACATGAGATGAGTCTTTCCGAGCCCCGACGGACCGTATATGAAAAGCGGATTTATCTTCATTCCCACGTTGTCTGCTACGTTCAAGGCGGCAGCGTGCGCGAAGCTGTTCGAGTTGCCCACGATGAACTTCTCAAAGGTGTAGTCCTCGTTGAACATGAAGCTGTGGTCCTCGGGATTCTTCTCGCCCTCGCTTACCTCCACCTTGCCGTCGCCTTGCTCGTTGTCGTCCTGCTCTTCGGACTCAGCCGAAATTGCTTCTTCGCGCTCTCCTTGCTCGTTGTCGCCATGCTCCTCGGGCTCCGCCTCGCTGTCGTAGTCCGAGACAAGATGCACGGAAAACAGCGATTCGTACGGTATTTCCTCGCTGCTGTCGTTGACTTCGGCTGCGGCAGCTTCTGCGGCGGCTTCCGCAGCTTGCCGTTCCCTTAGTATTTTGAGCGGAGATATAACAGTTCCGTCGTCAGGAATAACAGGCGCGAGAGATGTGTCTACCCCGATTTTCACGCTCGGTTTGTAGCCGATTACTTCCGAAAGGCACTCGCCTATGTAGTCTGTGAATTTTTCCGTTATTATCTTTCTTTTAAGCTCGTTTTCGCACACAAGGTACGCCTCGTTCGAGCTCAGCTTGCGAAGCTTCAGCCGCCCGAACCACAGCTCGTACGACTGCTCGGAGTTTGTATAGTTAGCGTGCATTATCTCTTCAAGCATCTCCTGTATCACGCTTAATTCCGCTCCGTTTTCTATTTCCATTCTGCCTCCGTTTTTCCCTTCTTTACATTATTATATATCTTTATTATTATACCACATTAATCCGTAAATGTCAAGTACCGTATTATAGGGGATGCGCTTGGGAGACACGCTTGGGAGACGCGCTTGGAGGGAACTTTTGGGGAAAGTTTCCTCCAAACCACCTTCAAAACCTTTCAAACTATGGGACAAATATAGTCTGTGCACCCGATTTGCACAGACTGTATTTGTCCATTCTGTTTATAAGGTTTTGCGGTGAACTTTTTTTCAAAA
>JAZODB010000143.1:0-6046 GCA_045596785.1 Eubacteriales bacterium | reverse complement strand
ATAATATAAAATATACTGTAAAAGATAAAAACGGTATTCATGCTCGCCCTGCGGGACTTATAGTTAAATGTGCAAAAAATTCCGGTGCGAAAGTACAAATAAGCTTTAACGGAAAAAAAGCCGACTGCACAAAACTGTTTTCTATAATGCAACTCGGAATAAAGTTCGGAGATGAAATAGAAATTACGGCGGAGGGAGATAATTCCGAGAAAGCGCTGCGGGATATTGAAAATGTGATGCGCGAAGCCGGATTGTGAGGAATAGAAAATGAGAACTATAAGAGGAAGAGGCGCATCCTCGGGAATGACTGTCGGACCGATGTATATTGTGCGACATAAAGACGAAAGAGGAGAACCGGAGAAGTGCAAGGATACCGCAAGCGAGCTGAAAAAATTCGGTATCGCTGTAAACACAGTTGCGGCAGAACTTGATAAGCTGTATAAAAATGCACTGCTCAGAGTTGGAGAGAGAGAAGCCGGAATATTTGAAATTCACAAAATGATGCTTGAAGATGATGATTTCAGGGGAGAAGCGGAGCGGTTAATTGTTGAGGAGAGGATGAGCGCATCTGCGGCAGCTAAAAAT
This sequence comes from Eubacteriales bacterium, assembly GCA_045596785.1. Lineage (GTDB taxonomy): Bacteria > Bacillota > Clostridia > Oscillospirales > CAG-272 > UMGS1696. The sequence continues at coordinate 5,461 of JAZODB010000143.1, read as the reverse complement.
TCCGGTGATGCTCTTGCCTCCACATTCAGAGAAATGGATACAGAGTATATGAAAGCAAGAGCGTCGGATATTCTTGCGGTTTCCGGAAGAGTGGCTGAGGTGCTGCGCGGTGAAAGCAATGTGATTGAGCTGACATCTCCTACAATTGTTGCTGCGGATGATTTAACACCAGCAGAGACGATACTCCTTGATAAAGAAATGGTGCTCGGCTTCGTTACGGAACGCGGAAGTGATATGTCGCATACTGCAATTCTCGCCCGAATGATGGGAATTCCCGCTGTTGTTTGCGCGGGAGCAATACCCGATGAATATGATGGACTTGAGGTCATGCTTGATGGAGAAAAAGGGGAGCTTTATATTGAACCCGATGAGGAAACTGTCAATAAATACAGGGAAGCGATATTTGAGGCTGAGGCGGAAAGGCTTAGGTTAGATAGATTTCGCGGCAAAACTTGTGTGACTTCTGACGGAGCAGTAGTGCAAATTACCGCAAATGTAGGAGAGCTGTCTGATGTGGATGAGGCGGTAAAGTACGATGCGGAGGGAATCGGGCTGTTCAGAAGTGAGTTTATATTTATGCGCCAAAACAGACCGCCGACAGAAGAGGAGCAGTATGAAATTTACCGTGCGGCAGTACTGAAAATGAACGGTCAGGAGTGTGTGGTACGCACGCTTGACGTTGGGGCGGACAAGAGAATCGCGTATTTGACGGGAGATGCACGTGAAACAAACCCTGCTCTCGGAATAAGAGCGGTACGGCTTTGTTTGAGAATGCCCGAGCTTCTTCTGACACAGTTTCGCGCGCTTTACAGGGCGGCGGCAGTCGGAAATATATCGGCAATGATTCCCATGATAGTATTGCCGTCTGAGGTGGAGAAAGTTCGTGAAATTGCCGCAGAAGCAAGGGCATCTCTTGAGGCAGACGGGATTCCGTACGGAAAAATGAAAGTCGGTATTATGATTGAAACTCCGTCAGCGGCAATTTTAGCGGATTTGCTTGCTCCGATGGTAGATTTTTTCTCTGTCGGTACGAATGATTTGATACAATATACGTTAGCTGCCGACAGAGAAAATCCCGACGTTGCATACCTGACAACTCCGCTTCCCGAAAGTGTGAGACGGTGTATAAAAATGACATGTTCTGCGGCACGACGAGAGGGCATTCCCGTATGTGTGTGCGGAGAGCTTGGTGCGGATATAGCGGAAACGGAATTTTTGATAGATGCGGGTGTGACAAAAATTTCCGTGGCACCACCGTATGTACTTCGTGTGAGGGAAGCGGTAATGCACAAAACGGGAATGTCTCTTAATGCAAGGAAAAAGTGAGAGGTTTGTTTCGTAATAATTTCGGTATCGAGCTCCTCACCCCCCCTGCGGAGGCGCAGCCGCAAATGACGATAACTCCCGACGACAACATTGAACGCTGTGAAGCCTCGCTTCTGCAATTTGATGGATAAATAATAACGAACAATAAAGGCAGCCGAACTGAAACTCGGTTGCCTTTATTGTTTTGGATATCAAGCTGCCTTTTTCCCTTAACCAAAAGAGTAGAATTTATATAGTCTGTTGATTTTGATGTCCGTGACGGAAAATTTGTTATTTTTATTTGATTAAATCACCGATTGTTATGCCGTCGAGATATTTCTCCGAGATTTCCTGTTCCTCGGCGATTGTGTTGAGCGGAATGTATTTATGGGTATCGTAACGCGCAAGCTCTGTCATAACGCGAAGAGCGTACCTTCCTTTTGTTGAAACAAGCATGTTGTTTTCATTTTATTTTTCACATATTATACCGCTTTGTTTATGGGAAATCAACAGTATTGCAACTAATTTTATTTCCATCATAAAATAATCCGCTTGTGAATATAATTTATCGAAAACATTAAATGGGAGATGTTTAAAATGACTGAGGAGGAAAAACAAGCGATATCGTATTTGCCTGAGCGGATATCAAATGCCGTGCGAAAAACAGCAGGGCAGATAAAAGAGGGAATAAATGAGATACGGCTTCGCTGCGGTGGACTGTTGACTCTTACCGTGGGAGTAAAAAATGTGTCGTGCGGCACGTTGTGCGAGAAGCATGAGCTTGAGTTTACCGTAGGAAAGCTGTGCAGAAATTCACTTTATTCGCAGTCGGAGTCAATTTGCGAGGGGTGCATTACAACCGAGTGCGGTATTCGAGCGGGAGTATGCGGAAGAGCGGTTATTACGAACGGCAGGATAAGCTGTGTACGCGATATAAGCTCTGTATGCATAAGAATACCTCACCGCGTTCCGGGTATTGCAGATTCTCTTAAATGGGCTATTGCGGAGCGTAAAAGCATACTGTTGTATTCTCCCCCCGGTGGAGGAAAAACCACAGTTCTTCGTGAGCTTATTCCGATTATATCCTCAGGAGATGCACCGATGAGAACAGCGGTTGTAGATACCAGATATGAGCTTTGTACGGGAGTTTGCGCGAGCGGTTTGTGTGATGTTTTTTACGGATATCCGAGATTTGAGGGAATAATGAGTGCTGTGAGGACAATGTCGCCCGAATATGTAATATGCGATGAGATAGCGGATTTAAATGATGCAGAAGCTCTCAGATATGCAAAATCCTCAGGAGTATCTGTGTGTGCGAGTGTTCATGCCTCGGACAGGGTTAGCTTGATGAGGAGACCGGTTGTCTCGGCTCTTGCAAATGATGAGGTTTTTGATTACATATGCGGCATTTCCAATAAAAACGGATATGCGACAGAGCTTATAACGGAGAGCTTGAATGATTGAAACGGTAATGAAGTTTTCAGGAGCTGCATCGATGGTTTTTGCTGCTGTTTTTTACGGTTTTATCAAAATAAGAGATGTACGGCGCGGAATATGTGAACTTTCGGCTTTTTGCGAGCTTGTAAAGTATATAGGCGACAACATAGAGCATTTTATGAAGCCGATTCCCGATATAATAACATCATACAGCAATGCTTATTTGGATTCGTGCGGATTTTTGCCTGATGCGAGAATGCACGGGTTATATAATGCATGGGAAGCTTCGGATTTTATTTTAAATGACGAAGCTCGCTCACTGCTTGATGAATTTTTTTTATCTGTCGGAAAAGGTTATGTCGATGATGAGCTGAGACTTTGCGAATATACCTCAAAAAGACTGTGTGCGGTCCTCGATTCAGTGCGGATATCGGCTAAGGATAAGGAAAGGATATATAAAACAATACCGCTGATGCTCGCGGCATCTGTTGTATTAATTTTGATTTAGGGGAAAAATATGGATATTTCATTGCTTTTTAAAATAGCCGGAGTTGGGATGCTTATTGCGGTTTCACATCAAATTTTACAGAGAGCCGGAAGGGAGGAGCAGGCGGTTTTACTGTCACTTGCGGGGGTTGTATTCGTTCTTCTTATTGTTATGGACAAGGTTGGCGAGCTTTTCGGTGAGATTCGTGGCGTATTTGGAATATGAGTGATATTTTTTCGATATGCGGAGCGGGACTGTGCGCATTTTTCGCAGTTTCTGTAATTCGGGAAATGAAAAAGGAGTACACCCTTTCCGTAATCCTCGGAGTATGCGTGATTTTTTTGGCATACTGCATACCGCGTGTTATTGAGGCGGCAAGCTTTATAAAAGAAACAGCGGCGTATGCGGATTTGAGTCACACATCGGTGTTGCTTCGCGGACTTGGAATTACATATTTGACATCTACGGCGAGTGACATATGCCGTTCGTCGGGCGAAAACGCCATTGCGGGATATATAGAAACGGCGGGAAGGGCGGAGATTTTGATATTATGCGTGCCGATGTTCAAAGAACTTTTGAGTCTTGCTCTTTTTTAGTGCGTGGTGCAGTCGTCATATTGTTTTTTTTGCTAATGTGCGCTTGCCTGAGAATTTGTATTTCTGCGGAAGAATACAGCTATTCTCTTGATGAAATCGGTGAGAACGCCGCTTGTGAAGGCTGGGAAGAAATGATTTCGACTCTCCCCGAGGATATAAGGTCTGAAATTGATGGAATCAATCCGCTTGATAGCGACAGCTCGATTAATGAAATAAGGAAAAAAAGCAATGTTTTATATTGGCTTAAAAGAATTGCAGGAGCTTTTTTAAATTCGACAGATTTTATTATACCGACAGTTCTTCCTTTGTTTTCGCTCATTCTCTTAACGGCGGCTGCGAAATCGGCTGTCGGCTCTGTTGCTTCTGTGGGGATGACAGGCACATTTATGATGTTCGCAAAACTCGTTGTTTCGATATCGGTATTCCAAATGTCTTATTCGGTAGTTGAATTGGCATCAGATTACATTACAAGGCTGTGCGGAATCATGAATATGCTTACCCCTGTGATGGAGGCTGTTTATCTTGCAGGAGGAGCTGTTACCGAACTGAGTGTTTCAACTCAGGCAGTAATGCTGTTTGTCACATTAATAGGAAATATCAATGCTTATCTGCTTTATCCGCTTACAAACGCATTGTTTACTCTGTCTGTGGTATCTATGGTTTGCGGAGAGGCAAAACTCGGGGGAATCGTTGCGGGGCTTCGCAAATTGATTATGCGGGTATGGCAAATTGTTTCGATTTTTTTCTCATTTATGCTTGGTGTTCAGAGTATAATTGCAAAAAGTGCGGATTCACTTGGCTCAAAGACCGTAAAATTTGCGTTAGGCTCGTTTATTCCCGTTGCAGGCAGTATGATAGCGGAAGCTTTTCAAACCGTAAGAGCAGGACTTGCCTTTGTTCGCAGTGTAACGGGAATCGGAGGTATAATCATTATTCTTATTATTTTGGTTGCGGGGATAGTTCCGCTTGTTTTGTACAAGCTTGCGATATCCGTTGCCGCAACCTCTTCCGAAATGCTGGGTTTGGGCGAGCTGTCGGGACTAATGACGGAAATACGCGGTATAACGGAGCTTCTCCTTGCAATAGTGCTGTACTCGTCTCTTATGTTTGTTTTAGCACTGATTATATTTACAAAATCTCAGGTGGTATAAAATGACGGCATATTTTAACAGTGTTATTGTTACGGTTGTTGTGTGTCAGATAGCTGTTGTATTTTCGCCTGACAACGAGTCTGCAAAGAAGTATGTCAGACTTTTATGCGCATTGACGATTCTTATTTCTGTTATTTCTCCTATACGTTCAATAGATAGGATTGCAGATGGGATTTCCGAGGCAATAACGGATTTTTTAAATTTGAACTCAAATGACAATGCCGAATTTCAAGATAAAACAGAGACGGATACAAGCGCAACAGAGCGTGCGGCATATATACTTATGAGCACAGTTGCAAAAAAATTCAATATTGACTCGGATAAAATCCGCATAATCGTTTTGACTGATGAGGGCGGAGAGCTTTGTGAAATTCAGTTTTATATAACGGATATTTCTTATTCCGAAAGAGAGCTGATAAAAGAAAAGCTTGAAAAAGAATTGGAGATTCCCGTATATGTATTTTCCGAGAGGTAGTACAAATGGA
>JAZODB010000142.1:0-8218 GCA_045596785.1 Eubacteriales bacterium | reverse complement strand
ATCCATAAAACGATAAAACAGTATGGGTTTTAAAACTATTGTTAAATTAACTTATAATACCGAGAGTTTATTATTTATTGAATAATATTGACAATGGGTGAAAGCCGTCAATAAAATATGAATCAATCATAAACGAATTCAATCTCAAGGTATAATCTCTAAGTGCCAAAATATCACTACGGTTCACAAGCTTATTTCCCTTTTTAGTTATGATATAGTATGTGGGACAACCGAGCTTTTTCGCAATAATATCGCCTGTTTTATATGGATTTATTTCATTATCATCGGTAATCGAATCATAATAACAAAAGTCCAAAAAACGACCGTCTTTTTCACACATTATTATTCCGATTCTATCGACATTCTCATAGTGAAGAAACCAATCACCGAGAAAAGCTATATTGTAAATATTAAATTCATCAAGCTCTCGATACTTTTGGCAGAGTATTTGTGACATTTGAGGAATCAAAGAAAAAATATAATCCGCAATCTTTTCACCGAGTCCGTTTATCTTCAGAAGCTCGGAACGCTCAGAATGCAATACATCCATAATGGATTTTCCGCCTTCAAGAAGCCGATGCGCAATTTCGTTGGTGTTTACTCTCGGAACTGCGTTAAATAAAATCTGCTCAAGAACTTCATGCGCTTTGTAAGAATCAAAGCCATTTTTAGCGAAACGCTCTCTCATACGACGCCTATGCCCTAAATGTGCATTTTTCTTTTTATCACATGAATTACTCATATCATATATCCTCTATTCAAGATTTATCCCGACAGCTTTCATATACATTTTTGTCCATGCGTAGCTATTTGCTGCCTGGATATTATTCACAAATACAATATCGGTAATGCCATAATCCCCAAGCTGCTCATGAATATTGAAGTCAGAGTATCGTACATCGACCACAATAATATTTCCGTAATGCTCACATAAGTACGGGACAAAAGCGTTTCCGAAAGAATCCTTGAGAACAAGGATGTTTTTATCCTGCGGATTTTCAGGCACATTTATTACGGTATACGGATTATCTCCCGCAATAAATGCAACATAAGTTTTATTTGAAGAGACTATGCATGAATTATAGCTATAAGTTGAGCCATTTGCTCCGGTTACAGTCATGGTATGGCTCTTCCGCGGTATAAACGCCTCAACTGTATCCACAAATTTTTTAACACGTTCGTCGTGGGTGTATGAATATAGGCTGCCGCTGTAACTGTCATTTAGTATGGAATAATCAAATTCGTCGATAGATGTAGGCTCAAGCCCGATCGACTCAGCAAAAGCCGCATAAGCATAATAAGCGCCTCTGTCTGTCCAATGGTGGTCACTCTTGAAGAACAAATACTCATCACGATGCTCATACATTTTAGAGTAAACATCAACAAAATTCACCGACGGATCAACCCAAGCTTCCATTTTGTCGATAATATTTCCCTGATCAGGTACGGTTTCCTTAACCTTTTCATTATCAACAACCATTGAAGAAACAGGAATCACGACCAAGCTGACCCGCGTATCATCTCCGAACAAAGTCTTGTAGTACGCGGCGGTCTGAGCATATGCCTGAGCGTTTGAAGCGGAATAAAACGCCTGAGTATATACAGCATCTCCGTATATAAACATTCCGTTTGTAAGAAAATCCGCCTGTTCGTCATTTTGTGTTGTGGTAACCGAGTTTATGGATACAACCGTAATCTCGCACTGTTCTTTAAGCTCATTGTTATATGAGCATGTCAAAATGCAAGTGCCTTCCGCAACACCCTTTACGTTAATTCCTCCGCTCGGATTTATGGATATTGTTGCAATATTTTTATCAGAAACAGACCAACGCACAGTAGCTCCGTTTGCTGCCGTTGATTCGACAGTCGCGGTAACCACCGCACCGCTTCCGACAGTAAGCCTCAGATTTTTTTTGGAAAGAAAAATTGCTGTAACAATGTTTTCGTTTTCTGTCTCATCATCCGGCAGTTCACTTTCATCATCGGGTTCAATGTCGTCAGGTTCTGTCTCATCCGATCCCAAAAGTGTGTCGGAATGAGACTCGTTCTCTGCATCGCTCGAATGATCTACAATCTCTCCGTTAGGAGTAAATCCCTGATTTTGAGTTGCATCCCCGTCATCTTCGTTTTCATCATTATTTTTAAGGTTGTCGAGAGCCTCTGATATTTTATCGGACATGTCGTTTTCAATATCATCCTCAGAATTATTTCCGGTTGGTCCGAGCACAACAAAGTTATCATCTCCGTCAATCGAATAATCCACACCACGCAAGGTATCCATTTTCTTCGACAAGCTTACAAAATCGTCTCGATATAAGAAGGTATCTGAAATAAACATGGAAATTTCGGTAAAATACGAGCCATCGACAAGAGAATTTACCGAAAATGACGGAATTTTTGCAAGCTCTCGTCCCTCAACAATTGATTTTGTAGGGCGATTTGACTGAATTATATTCAAAAAAGCAACGCTTCCGAATATAACAAAAACAAGACAAACACAAATAATATCAATAATCTTATTTTTCAAAATATAGCAAGCCTTTCAAGTGCGTATATATCAGAATCTGTAATACAAAAATGGACTGTACGTATTTCCGACAAGTCTTACCGTTGAGACCGCAATAAATATAACAGTTATAACAGTCTTTGCTATTCTCTGTACGGAATAATGAATATTGGCGTGTTTTTCAAGCCAAGCACATATTGTACGTACAATCGGGACAGCGAATAAGACTCCGGCGCCGAGAAGAATAATATTGTCCATCAATATGGAATTTGTCAAAATATCCGTGCCGGATTTGCATCCGATGCCGAAAAGATAACCGAGATTTTTAAAAAGGTCATCGGTAAAATAGAATATTGCAAATCCGAATACGGTTATGAAAGTTGTATAAACCCTTGAGAGAACGAATGAAATCGGCTTCCACATGGACTTAAATAAATTGAGAAGCTTAGACTTTTCAAAAGTCAGAATTATCGCATAGTAAACTCCCCACAAAATAAAATTCCACGATGCGCCGTGCCACATTCCCGTGAGAAACCATGTTATGAATATATTTCTCCATTGATTGTGCCTGTTTCCGCCAAGCGGAATATAGACATAATCACGGAAAAACGTTCCGAGAGATATATGCCATCTTCTCCAAAAATCGGTAGCACTTGATGAAACAAGAGGATAGTTGAAATTTTCCATAAAATTGAATCCGAACATTTTTCCGAGCCCTATTGCCATGTCCGAATATCCTGAGAAATCAAAGTAAAGTTGAAGAGTAAAGAACACTGCTCCGCCCCATCTTGCAAGCAATGTAACATCCGAAAGACCGTACAGAGATGCTATAACATTCGCACAGCAATCTGCGATAATCACCTTTTTTGCAAGTCCCACGGAAAAACGATATAATCCATCGCAAATATCTCCGACATTGACCTGACGATTATCAATCTGATCCGCAATATCCTTATATCTCACGATAGGACCGGCTATAAGCTGTGGGAAGAACGATACATATAAAAGAAGTTTAAAATATGAGCGCTGGACTTCAGTATCATCACGGTACACATCGATAACATACGACATGGACTGAAATGTAAAAAAGCTTATACCAATAGGCATTGTGATAGAAATAACCGGAACAGTAACATTAAAAACCGTATTTATCGTTTCGGTAAAAAATCCCAAATATTTGTATAAACAAAGAAGTCCGAGATTAAACGCAATTGCGACAACCAGCCATGTTTTCTTTGCCGTGGCGGAAAAAGCTTTGTTTATGAGAATACCGAAAATATAATCGGCAAGTACAAGTCCAATCATTATGAACACACACAAGGGCTCTCCCCATGCGTAGAAAAAAAGTGAAAACAATACAAGAACCGTTCGCCGATACGTGCTGTTATTTATGACAAAATATGCCACAAAAAGGAGCGGCATAAAAATATACAAAAAAAATAAATTGGAAAAGACCATCCGAAAACCCGTCCTGTCAGACCATATGATTAAAATTCGACTGCCGAGGCAGCCTTTATAATCAAACATATTATATCATCTTTCAGTCATATTGTAAACCTTTTTTCGACAATCATTTACAAAGTCACGGATATTTTACATATTACAGACAAGAGTATCCGATTTATATAAAATGCCTAAAGATATCAGCCGAAAAGTTTTCATTTTGCCAATTGGTTCATTAAAAATCAAGCATGGTTTTCTGTAATCAAATCGAACAATTCGCGCGCATTTTCGGCAAATACAGAAGCTCCCTCAGCCTTGAGAAAATCACGATCGCGGAATCCCCAAAGAACAGAAATGCAGTCAATACCCGCATTCTTCGCGGTTATAACATCAACCTCCGAGTCACCCACAAAAACACAATCGCCAATATTTTCTCCGAGATTTTCGACAGCAGTAAAAAGCATATCGGGATACGGCTTTCTCCGTATACCGTCAGCTTCTCTTTCTCCGTATACCGATGAAATTTCCGGAAAATACTTTTTACAAAGAGTTACGGTTGCCTCGTGCATTTTATTTGAAACAACAGCAACCTTTATGCCGCTGTCATGAAGCAATGATATAAGCTCAGTAATACCGTCGTATGGTTTTGTTTTAATCTCAGAGTTTGCAGCATAAAATTTTCTGTATTCCTCAACTATTCCCGAAAAATCCGGATTTTCTTGTCCGTTCGGAACGCACAATTCTATAAGTTTGGTTACACCGGAGCCGACAAACGCCCGAACTTCCTCATGAGATCTTCTCTCGAATCCGAACTTGTCCATAGTATGATTTACAGCATCCCTTAAATCCTCGAGTGTATTGAGCAAGGTTCCGTCAAGGTCGAATATTGCCGCTTTATATTTTTTCATAAATATCTCCTCTATTTTTCATGATGTATATTATATACTATTTCCTCGAAAAAGTCAAATATATTCCATAATGACCAATCAATGTATTCGTAATTTTCACTTTAATTTCGCTGTTGTAAAGAACAACAAAAACATGCGGTCCATTCGAATGAACCGCATGTTTTATATTAGGTTTTCGTTTCGTCAACGAGAGCGGCACGTTTTTTTATTACGTGTAACCGTATGAAATATACACACATGTGTGCAAGAGTTGAAAACAGCCATGAAACAGGATATGATATATACAGCATTTCCAATGTTCTGTGGGCTGCAAATATAGTTAAAACCCAAACAACACGGAACACACAAACTCCGATAAGAGCATTAATCATCGGGAGCACTGACATTCCCATGCCTCGCTGGCCTCCCACAAAAACCTCCATTATTCCGCATAAGAAATACGGGACAAGCACATACAAAAGGCGATTAGAGGCATACGGTATTGCTTCGGGATCGTCAGGCAAGTATATCGAGAGAAGCTGTTCATCGAAAATGCATGTCAGTCCCCCCATTACAATTCCGATAACCGAAACGATAGCTACACACATAAATACAATCCTGTTTATTCTGTCATATCTGTGCGCTCCGACATTTTGTCCCACAAATGTAAGAGACGCCTGATAAACAGAGTTCATTGCTGTATATGTAAATCCTTCAAGGCTTGCTGCCGCTCCGTTTCCCGCCATTACAATATCTCCGAAAGAATTTATCGAGGACTGAATCAAGACATTTGAAATCGAAAATAACGCACCTTGAAATCCTGCGGGAATACCGACTTTAATAATCTTTATAAGCTTATCGGCATGTATGCGCAGCTTTTTCCAATCAAGATGTATGCATCCGTCATATTTTATCATGTAAATAACCACAAAAGCAGCGGATAAATATTGGGAAATAATAGTTGCACACGCTACTCCCGCTACTCCCATATCGAGGCAGATTACCAATACAAGATTGAGCAAAACATTAACAATGCCTGAAATTGTCAAAAAACAAAGTGGTCTTTTAGTATCACCGACAGAACGAAGTACAGAAGCTCCGAAATTGTATACCATATTGGCAGGAGTTCCTAAAAAATATATTTTCAGATAAAGATTTGACAGAGGGAGCACGTTCTCGGGTGACTGCATCCACAAAAGAAACGTACGTGAAAAAATAAATCCGACAGCTCCTACAAAAACCCCGCCCACAATACTCACAAGAATTGAAGTATGTACGGTACGCTCCACTCCCTTATAATCCTTGGCTCCGTAGTCATGAGCAACAGCTACCGCAGTTCCTACCGCAAGCCCCATCAACACATTTATCATCAAGTTTATAATTGAGCCTACCGAGCTTACCGCCGCAAGAGCGCTTGAACCATCCCATCTTCCGACCACAATGCTGTCGGCAGCATTATACAGAAGCTGTAAAATACCCGTAAGCATGAGCGGAAGAATGAATTTTATTATTTTGAGCAAAATTCCACCATGTGTAATATCGTTTTTCTCCTGCATGTGTTCCCTCTCATAATTTGACTTAATGTACTTTGTAATTATAACACTTATCATAATTGAAAACAATGGTGAAAAAGACGTTTTTTCGATACTCTGATATGCATATGTTTTATAAATTAACAAAAGTACAAATTCAACTAACAAAGCGGCGGGATTATTCCCACCGCTTTGTTTCAAACGCCGAAGTAATATTTTCCGAAATCTTCAAACTCGAGAATATCGGATATAATGTAATTTGAAATAAACATTCCCGACGGTGTAAGAGAGAATATCCCGTTTTTCGCGGTCATAAATCCGTTTTTTATAAATCTTCTGCATTTTTCACCGTACAGAACACTAAAAGAAAAACCGAATTTCTTCGCGAACTCGCGGTCATCTATTCCCACTGTGAGTCTTAATCGAAGCATTATGTATTCGCCCATCCGCTCTCGCTCCGAAACAGCCTCACATTGGTCTGTGATTTTTATTTTTGATTCTTTTACAGAAACGCCTTGCATGTATTTTTCAATATCGCTGATGAAGGAAAATCGATTTCCGTTGAAATAAGAATGTGCCGAAACTCCGAAGCCGAGATACTCATCGCAGTTCCAATATTTCAGATTGTGAGCGCACATGTGACCTGGGCGCGCAAAATTCGAAATTTCATATTGAAGATATCCGTTGCTCCGAAGAAGCTCAATTGCACTTATATACATATCCGCTTCGGTATCCTCATTGGGAAGATACGGTGAAATTTCACTGAAATTCCTGTAAAACGGAGTCCCCGGTTCAATTTTCAAATCGTACAAAGATATGTGGTCAGGTCCGAGTGAAGAAACATACCGCAATGTATGCATGAGAGAGTCCATAGTTTGATGCGGTATGCCGAACATGAGGTCTGCATTGATATTGTCAAACTTAGCGTCCCTTGCCATCCTGTAAGAATTTATAAAATCGCGTCGCGTGTGCATTCTCGAAAGTGCCTTAAGCTCATTCTCATGTGCACTTTGCAGCCCCATGCTGAGCCTGTTTACACCTGCCCGACGCATTCTCACAAGAGTGGAGTAAGACACAGTCGCAGGATTCGCCTCAACTGTAAATTCAGCACGCTTTGTCAGGCGAAAATTCTTTTTTACCGCACGGATAAGGCGAATAAGCTCCCTTGGTGGGATGGATGTCGGAGTGCCGCCACCGATAAAAACAGTATCCGGCTCATATGATGCGGCAACACCTCTGTACTGCTCCATATGTGCTATCAAAGCACTGATATAATTTGTAATTGTTTCTTCCGATTGAGCGGGCACGGAGTTAAAATCACAATATGCGCATTTTGAAATGCAAAACGGTATATGAATATAAAGTCCGAGCCGCTTTTGTTCGTTTGTTGTGGTATGCATGAAAACCATACCTTTCGTAAAAAATAATTATATAAACAACTGTTAATCCTCATCATCAAGCTTGAGTACTGCCATAAATGCCTCCGGCGAAACTTGAACCGAACCAAGCTGACGCATCTTCTTCTTTCCCTCTTTCTGCTTTTCAAGAAGCTTCTTCTTTCTCGTTATATCTCCTCCATAGCACTTGGCGAGCACATCTTTCCTGAGTGCTTTGACGGTTTCACGGGCGATGATTTTTGAGCCTATCGCCGCCTGAATCGGCACCTCAAAAAGCTGACGCGGGATATTATCCTTTAGTTTTTCTGCTATTTTGCGTGCTCTGCCGTATGCTTTTTCCTGGTGAACAATAAACGTAAGTGCATCTACCAAATCTCCGTTAAGGAGGAAATCAAGCTTTACAAGCTGCGACGGCTCATATCCATCAAGCTCATAGTCAAGCGAGGCATAGCC
>JAZODB010000141.1:0-5064 GCA_045596785.1 Eubacteriales bacterium | reverse complement strand
ATGATAAATTAAGGATTAGTGGGTTTAATTATGATTATAAGAAAAGCAGAAAAAAATGACGTCGACAGAATAATCGAGATTTTTGACGAAGCGCGAGGAACTATCGCAAAGCTTGGAATCGATCAGTGGCAGGACGGCTATCCGACGAGGGAAATTGCAGATGATGACATTTCAGCAGAAAGGTCGTATGTAATTGAAATCGACGGTAAGGTTTGTGCAACCTTTGTGATTCTTCTCGGAGGTGACCCGACGTATAACATCATCTACGACGGAGAGTGGCTTTGCGGCAATGAAGAAAAGCGGTATGCCGCTATTCACCGTGTCGCAATTGCCGTTGAGTGCCGCGGACACGGTATTGCCGAAGAAATGCTTTCATTTGTGGGAAAAATCGCAAAGGAACATGATTTGCTTTCGCTCAGAATCGACACACATGAGGGGAATATTGTTATGCGACGTATGCTTGAGAGAAACAGATTTACATACTGTGGCGTAATACATTTGGAAAACGGAGCACCGCGGGTCGCGTATGAGTTTAAATTGTGAGATTTTATATAATCGGAGCACAAAATGTTTGAACTCAAATCTGAACTTATGGATGAGGCGGCGGTAAGGCGTTCCTTGACACGTATGACACATGAGATAATTGAGCGTAACAAAGGAGCGGGTAATCTCTGTATTTTGGGAATTAAAAGACGGGGTGTTCCGCTCTACGAAATTCTTGTCGAAAATATTGATAAATTTGAGGGTGTACGTGTTCCGATTGGATATATTGATATTACGTTTTATCGTGATGATTTAACAAAGAAGTCGGCCCATCCTGAGGCATCTGACGAGTATATTTCGGTTGATATTAACGGTAAAACAATAATTCTCGTTGATGATGTTATATATACAGGGCGTACTTCGCGTGCGGCAATTGAGGCTATATTTTCATATGGCAGACCTGAGTCAATCCAACTTGCTGTCCTCATAGACAGAGGGCATCGTGAGCTTCCGATACGTCCCGATTTCGTGGGGAAGAATATTCCCACATCCAAGGATGAAATTGTGTCCGTTATGGTTAACGAATATGACGGGTGCACAGCTGTGAGGCTTCCGAAAAAAATATAAAAAAAACCGCACAGTGAAGATTTTCGATAATCGCGTGGTGTAATGATTTTATTTTATCAAATCCGAAAAAGTTGCGCCGATGTAATCGGCAAGAGCCTCGGGCGACAGATGCATTTGAACTCCGCGCATACCGGCACTTACGTATATTTTATCGAACAAAATTGCAGTTTCATCAATGTATGTGGCGTACTTTTTCTTCATGCCGACAGGGGAGCAGCCTCCTCTGACATATCCTGTGAGTCCGAGCAACTCCTTCACATGAATCATTTCCGCGCGTTTGACTCCGGCGGCAAGTGCACATTTTTTTAAATCAAGCTCATATGCGACAGGTATGCAAAATACGAGGGGAACTCCCTTGTCGTCTCGGCATACAAGGGTTTTAAACATGCAGTCAGCGTCAATACCGAGAAGCTTGGCTGCGTGAGTTCCCGAAAGGTCGGATTCATCCACGTTGTATTCTGCCGTTTCAAATTCGATTCCCGCATTTTCAATCAGTCGCATTGCGTTTGTTTTTACCATAATATAAATACCTCATCAAATGTTGCTTTTTATCAAATATCGTGTAAAATAATAACATAAAAATAGCCGAAAATCAATCTTTAAATAAAAAATAAAAATCGTATTACAAAAAACAAGGTTGATTTTGTCTTATTTATGATTATTTTGTCAATTGAATATTACTTTACTCTGTGGTATAATAAGTCAAATTTATCGTAGGAGGATGTCGTGAAAACTTTAAAAGCATATCTAAAAAAATATTTTATTGATGCAATGGGGGCTATGGCTCTCGGTTTGTTTGCTTCGCTTCTTATAGGTACTATTTTCAATACTCTCGGAAAATATACCGGTATTGAGATGTTTGCGGAAATAAACAAGCTTGCCTCTGCTTCATCCGGTATGGCGATTGGAGTCGCAATTGCTTATTCCATGAAAGCGCATCCGCTTGTTATTTTTTCATGCGCTACGGTTGGATATGCGGGATATTCGCTTGGAACAGTAATTAATGATGTCAGCGTTACTGCCGGTCCGGCAGGTGCTTTCTTTGCTGTAATAATTGCAGTTGAAGTGGCAATGCTTGTTTCAAAGAAAACGAAAGTGGACATTCTTGTTACTCCGTGCGTTACTATTGTAACGGGTGTTCTTGTGTCAAAGCTCATTTGTCCCGGAATCGCATACGTAATGTATTATCTCGGAGAGTTTGTGGATACCGCAACAGAGTATCAGCCGCTCCTTATGGGTATTGTTATTGCAGTAGTTGTCGGAGTTGTACTTACGCTTCCCATTTCAAGTGCCGCACTTTGTGCAATGATTTCAATAGGCGGAATTGCAGGCGGTGCAGCCGCTGTCGGTTGTTGCTGTCAGATGGTTGGATTTGCAGCATGTAGCTTTAAGGAAAACAAATGGGGCGGTGTTGTTTCTCAGGGACTCGGCACATCAATGCTCCAAATGGGAAATATTTGCCGAAATCCAAGAATTTGGATTGCACCAACGCTTGCTTCGGCAATATGCGGACCTCTTTCAACAATGATATTCCGGCTTGAGTGCGAGGGTGTTTCGGCAGGTATGGGGACATGTGGCCTTGTAGGTCCCATAGGTATTATATCTGCTACCTCTTCTTCGGCAAATACATGGATAGGGATAATTCTTCTGTGTATTGTTCTTCCGGCTGTTCTTTCCGTTATTTTCACGGAAATTTTCAAAAAAATCGGTTGGATTAAAGACGGCGATATGAAGCTTGAACAGTAATTCAAAGATACATATATTGAGATAAAAATCGTTTCCGCATACATCGGAAGCGATTTTTTAATATATTATCACGTCTCTATTGAATTTTTACATATTGTGTGGTAAAATATTTCAAAAGAACTTACTTAATCCGAGGGGTAAAATGGCGGCTGAAAATAAAAAAGTAATTGCGGTAAATCGCAAAGCGCGTCACGATTATTTTGTTGAAGATACGTATGAAGCAGGCATATCGTTGTTCGGGACCGAGGTGAAAAGTGTACGGGGCGGACAGGTTAATTTAAAGGATTCGTATTGCCGTGTGGTAGGCGGAGAGCTTTATGCGATTGGCGTGCATATTTCACCATATGAAAAAGGGAACATATTCAACAGAGAACCGCTCCGCGATAAAAAGCTATTGATGCACAAAAGGGAAATTTTAAAATTACAGCAGTATATTACACGCGACAGCTATACACTTGTCCCTTTGTCACTGTATTTTTCAGGCTCAAACGTGAAAATGGAGATAGGTCTTTGCAAGGGTAAGAAATTGTGGGATAAACGTGAATCGGATGCCAAATCCGAAGCGAGACGTGAAATAGAGCGAGCTGCAAAATCCCGCAGCCGCAACCGAGATGATTATTGAATAATATTTTTAAATAAAACCGGAGGTGCATATGAAATTCAAAGATTTGTTTTTAATTCGCCGCAGCACACGGGCCTATATTCCGACAATAATTCCGAAATCCGAAATTCGTGAGATTCTTGAAGCGGGACTTCGTGCTCCAAACGCATGCAATTATCAGTCATGGCATTTTTACTGTATTGCAGACAGAGACAAAATAGAATCAATTGTTCCTGAAGTATGCGCACAGACATGGATAAAAAACACATCCGTTGTTATTGTGATTACCGAGGACAACACTCGCCTAAAGGAACGCTGGGGTGAAGAGAAAGCAAATCTTTTTGTGGCAGAGGATGCGGGGGCAGCAGCACAAAATATGCTTCTGATGGCAGCCGAGTTGGGTTATGCCGGATGCTTCGTAGGTGCATTTGATGAAGAAAAATGTCGTGAATTTGTAGGTGCGGATGAAAATGAACGCCCCGTTCTGATACTTCCTATCGGAAAAGCCGCATCTGAGGTGCCTTTAAGAGACAGAAAAAGCTTTGATGATGTCGTTACATTTATAGGATAATATTTAAGCCCCAATTCAATTTTGTGTTCCCGATTGATGAAAACGCGTTTGATAAATAAGAATTTGTGGATGAGCATATGAACGGTGTGAATAAAACATTATATATCCCTTTGTATGGAAAATCGTATGTGAGCAAAAGGGGAATAATTCTGAATGATAAAAAAGCGGAGGAAATCTGGGAAGCAGAAGGATTTGCGCTCAAGGGAAAATCCAAGTCAAAATGGCTTGCCTACTATATGGGTACTCGTGCTGCTGTGTTTGATGAATGGGTAAAACAGCAGATGGTCGATGAACAGGATGCCGTGGTGATTCACATAGGCTGCGGAATGGACAGCCGTGTTTTAAGAGTAGGCACTATGAATCACCAGTGGTATGATGTGGATTTTCCCGAAGTTATCGAAGAGCGAAAACGATACTATTCGGAGTCCGCCGACTATCAAATGCTTGCAGGAGATGCAAGAGATTGCAACTGGCTGGAAAGCATTCCCGAGAGGAAGCGCGCTATTGTTGTTATGGAAGGTGTGAGTATGTACTTGCCCACAAAAGAACTAAACGAATTAACCACAAACCTGTGTGCTCATTTTGAACAGATTGCGTTTTTGATGGATTGCTATACTGTTTTGGCCGCCAAAATGTCGAAGTACAGAAATCCAATAAATGACGTTGGTGTTACTGAAGTTTACGGTATAGACAGTCCTGCGCTGTTTCAGCACGGTGAGTTTGTTTATGTAAAAGAACACACGATGACACCGCAAAAATATGTAGATGAGTTGGCTGGTATTGAGAAGTATATTTTCGGGAAACTGTATGCAGGAAGTCTTTCTAAAAAGCTATATCGAGTGTTTGAATATAGAAAAGTGTAAATTCCAATGTATCGTTCAGTTTTTTGATTGCAGTTTATAGGAACACAAAAGGTAATTGGGAGATATTTAAAGAAAGTATTCTTTGAAGTTTGGATATTATATCTTGGTTGAAATGCTGATTTAAACCGTATCAGAATAGAAAAATTCATAGATTATCTATTGTTATTTTCACT
>JAZODB010000140.1:0-2163 GCA_045596785.1 Eubacteriales bacterium | reverse complement strand
TTTTCTTGTTCATTTTGTACCCCCTATTGATTTCTTTTTGTTTAACATAGTGATTTCAATATCTGCTTTTTCGTTATCTTGCCGAAAATTATACGATTCGGAAATTTGCTCGCGACCGTTTCTTATATAAGCGGATAAAAGTCCGCAAACAAGCCAAAAAGCCAAAAATAATCTGTAATTATACCATGAATAATCGGTAATGCCTTGAACAAGTACAGCTAAAATTCCGCACATCGGACCAATAGCGGATATGCGCAGCTGTGTTTTGCTCTTAATTTCCTCAAAACTCATTCCGGAAGAATTCGCATCAAGGTTTTTAAGCATTATATTTTCAGAAATATCGGGGTTTATAAAGCCCGAATTGCCTGATAGCTTTGAGAAAAAAGTAAATCCCGATTGATACAACATAAAAACAAAAATTGCAAACGCCAAAATCCCGAACACTCCGAGCTCTAACCATATCTGCAGATAAAGATTGTGCGAGTGAGGTGCCGCTTCAACACCTATATACGAATATATAGGATAAACCCTATCCCACGCACTTTCTCCGATTCCTATTCCCGACCACGCATTATCGGAAATCATCTCAACAACAGCGCGCCAAATATAAACTCTGTATGATGTTGAAGAGTCCGACAAATTGCCTATGCTTGCAAAACGCGACACAATAGAAGCCGGAAGTATTGACGGCAGAATCGGTATGGAGGCGACACCGATAAATAAAAGCCATATTGAGCGATTATGCCACATCAGCATATAGATAATGGCGGCAAAAATAATCCCAAGCCAAGCACCGCGGCTCCAGGTAAGTATCAGGCATCCTCCCATTATCCCTATGCATAACAATGCCTGTAAACGTCGTATTCCTTCCCCTCTGCCCACAAGCATTGATACCGCAACGGGAATCACAAGAATCAAATACTCTCCAAGCATATTGGGATTATCCAAGGTTCCGACCGCTCGCGAACTTATCGAAGAGAACATCTCACTGTCGAGCCATGCATCTGAGGAATATCCTCTTCCGATAAAATACAGAATCAATGCCCATACAGACTCGCAGGTCGCTGAAATCACAAGAGAAACAGAACATTTGACAATCCACTCTCTTGTTCTGATAAGCCCCACCGTTAAAAAATATCCAAGCATAAGGCAAACCATCAAAAGTGAGGGTTTAAGTGATAAATCCGAAAATGATATTACTCCGCCGCAGAAAGTAAGAACTATAAATGCCATTGCGGCAATGTCGACAGGCTCTGCACGAAAAATTCGTTTTCCCCTAAATAGTTTTATAAAATAACTTAGGGAAACAAATATTACAATAGCCGCAAGCATCATTGTCGGTAAAAACGGAATTGCAAAAAACAATGATACAACCCCAACCTCCGGCTTTACAAGCACAATATAGCACCAAATAACAGCGAAAATCGCACCGATTATATATAGCGGCGAAACAGAATATGTCAAAGCTCCGCAAACAATACCGACAAGAAACGCAGTATTCATATGCCCGCCGTCACCGACTGTATTTCTTACGCTTGCAGAACCGAAACCTGTTATCATCATAATCAGCTTGCCTGATTTGGAATTTAATAATGCTTCGGACAATGTTTTTTTTGAAAGTATCAGCGGAACAGCCGATACTAACATTATTATGGCAACAATAACATTGGGATGGTTTATAACGTTTCCGATATCACGCCCGATAAGTGACATAACCGCTGTTGCTGTTGCGGTATATATCCCGAATGTTGCAAGGAATGTCCCGTAAATTTTCACTCTGCATCCGAGAAAGAATCTCATGGCGTACTCAATAAGATTTATTACTACGCAGGACTCTATATTTCTGCAAATTCCGTATTTAAATTCCGAAAAATGACTATAAAACTTAGTATGTGAAAATTTGTTATACAAAAGTGAGCGTGTATCATTTTTATATGAGCCGAAAATATAACCGAACAACCCGTTTTTGATCAGCGAATATATATATATCGTAAATCTGTCGAGTACCGTCAATATAATGCTGTTTTTCACGAGATTTACAAGAAATCCTCGATTTCCGCGCTTCTCATTATTTTGCGGAGACATCAATAATATATACCTCCTTCTGTTTATTAAGTATCTTTGTTATTATACGATAAACCATGAATATTTTCAACAATAAAT
>JAZODB010000139.1:0-2255 GCA_045596785.1 Eubacteriales bacterium | reverse complement strand
AAGAATATGGATTTATCAATATTAATTGAAACAGCTTTAAAGAATGCCGCACAGTCGGTAGAAGAGGAACTCAAATATTATTTGTCGGAAGAATTTACAGGAGACACAGTAGTATCAGAGGCTATGCGTTATTCCACGCTTGGCGGAGGAAAGAGAATCCGCGCATTTTTGGTGCTTGAATTTTGCCGCATTTTCGGCGGCAGCAGAGATGCGGCTCTCCCATATGCTTGTGCACTTGAATGTGTTCATGCGTATTCACTGATTCACGATGACCTTCCGTGCATGGATGATGATGATTTAAGACGCGGTAAACCGTCATGTCACGTGCAGTTCGGTGAAGCTGAGGCACTCCTTGCAGGCGACGGACTTTTGACGTTAGCGTTTGAAATTTGTGCTTCCAATAAATTTGCATCAAATAAATCAATCAGGATGGCGACGAAAATTCTTGCGAAATCCGCAGGTCCGGACGGTATGGTTGGCGGGCAAACTCTTGATTTGCAGAATTCAGTCAGCAGTTATTCGGAACTGAGGAATATTTATCTGAAGAAAACAGGTGCGCTTATTTATGCGGCTTGTTGTCTCGGTTATCTCGCTGCAACAGACAGACCGAGCGACGATGTTCTTCAAAACATAAGATTATATTCGGAATCGATTGGACTTGCTTTTCAGATACATGATGATATTCTTGACGTTAAAAGCGATGCTTCAATTCTCGGAAAAAATATCGGAAGTGATGCAAAGAACAACAAGAAAACAGTGCTGTCTTTTCTCAGCTTAACTGAAGCGGAAGATGAAGAGGCTCTCCTCACCTTGCTTGCTTTGGAAGCACTTTCGGATTATGCCGAGAGCGATACTTTATGCCGATTTGCAATTTGGCTTTTGACACGCAAAAAATAATGAGACTTGATGTTTATTTGGCGCAAAACGCTTTGACAAAGAGCAGGAGCCGCGCGGTGGAGCTTATAAGCAGCGGTTGTGTTACAGTCGGAGGAGTTACTATCACAAAGCCATCGTACAATGTAGATGAAAGCTTCGATGTCAGAGTAACTGAAAGTGAAAGCAGTTTTGTGGGGCGCGGTGGGATAAAGCTTGAAGGCGCACTTAAAAAGTTCAATATTAATGCCGAAAGAAAGATTTGTGCCGACATAGGAGCATCAACCGGAGGATTTACCGATTGCTTACTCAGGCGCGGTGCAGCTCATGTTTATTCGATAGATTCCGGACACGACCAACTTGCACGTGAACTGCGCGAAGATGACCGTGTAACCAATATAGAAGGATTCAATGCAAGGTTTCTCACACAAGATACGCTTCCCGAAAAATGCGATATAGTCGTGTCTGATTTGTCTTTTATATCACAGAGACTTGTTATTCCTGCTGTAAAGAACATTGTAAAAGACGGGGCGGTTTACATCCTTTTAATCAAACCTCAGTTTGAGTGCGGCAGAGCGGCTGTCGGAAAAGGCGGCATTGTTAAAGATAAAAAGCAGCACGAGACTGCTGTAAGAAATGTAATTTTGTGTGCGGCGGAGAATGGATTTGCTCCGCGCGGCATTATGAAATCACCGATAAAAGGCGGAGACGGAAATACAGAATTTCTTTTCAGTTCGATTTTCGGAGGCACGGGCAATATCACGGAAAAGGACATTGCGGAGGTTGTTTATGAATAAACCCGATAAAATACTTTTAATGCCGAATATATCGAAGAAAATCGGTCGTGAACATATAATTCCGCTTGTTGATACAATAATTAGCGGTGGATGTAAAATCGGAGTACTTACCGAGCACAAAAACGAGCTTGCTTATCTCGCAGAGGTGTTAAATACTATTGAGAACGAAAAAGAGCTTGAACAGTACGATATTGCGATTGTTCTTGGAGGAGACGGCTCGATTATTGATGCCGCGCACCGCTTGCTCGGATATAACATACCTATTATCGGAATTAATTACGGTCATATCGGTTTTTTGGCAGAGCTTGAAATTGATGAGCTTGAACCGATAAGTCAGATTATGCGCGGTGAATACTATACCGACGAGAGAATGATGCTTGATGCAGTTGTTTTAGATGAAAACGGAGACAAAAAAGCCTCATTCACACTTCTCAACGATTTGGTTCTGTCAAACGGTCCTGTTACGAAGCTGATTAAATTTGATGTTTTTTGCGATAAAATTAAAATCGAATCTTGCCGCGCTGACGGAATAATAATTGCAACACCCACAGGCTCAACCGCATATTCACTGTCTGCCGGAGGACC
>JAZODB010000138.1:0-6125 GCA_045596785.1 Eubacteriales bacterium | reverse complement strand
AGATTTTCTGATTGAATTTATCTTTGATTTATCTATGATAATGATGCACCTCTCTCGCTTTTCCGAAGAAATTATTTTGTGGTGTACAAGCGAATTCTCATTCATCGAGCTTGACGATGCGTTCTCGACAGGGTCATCTATAATGCCGCAAAAAAAGAACCCCGACATAGCTGAACTCGTTCGCGGAAAAACAGGACGTGTTTACGGCGACCTCACGACAGTCCTCACAATGATGAAAGGTATCCCCCTCGCATATAACAAGGATATGCAGGAAGACAAAGAAGCTGCTTTTGATGCCATTGACAACGCAAAACTCTGCTTAGAGCTGTTTACATCAATGATAGCTACAATGTCAGTCAAAAAATCGAATCTGCGTAAAGCAGCATCCGGAGGATTTATCAATGCGACGGATTGCGCCGATTATTTGGTAAAGAAGGGACTTCCTTTCCGTGACGCATATAAAGTCAGCGGAAAGCTTGTTGCTTACTGCATAGAAAATAATAAGACTTTGGAAGAACTGTCTCCGGAAGAATACAAATCCATGTCTCCGCTCTTTGAAGAAGACGTATATTCTGCTGTTAATCTTGACAACTGCGTAAATTCGCGCACAGTCTACGGAGGTCCCTCACAGAGCTCAACAAAACATCAGATAAAATTAATAAAAGAATACTTACAAAAATAAGGTGACGCTATGAATAAAATCAAAGTTGGCGTAATCGGTGCAACCGGATATGCGGGGGCAGAGCTCGTCAGACTGCTCGCAACACATCCCAACGTTGAAATCACAGGATTATCGTCGGTTACATTTTGCGGAAAAGATATTTCGGAGGTTTACCCCAATTTTAAAAAAATATCCCTGCCGACATTGACAGAAGCCGAAAGCGTCATAAATGGCGCAGATGTTATTTTCGCTTCGCTCCCCCACGGACTTTCCGAACCGATTGCCGAAACCTGCGCAAAATCCAATGCGCTTCTCATCGATCTCGGTGCGGATTTCAGGCTTGAATCCGAAGAAGAATACTCACAATGGTATAAAAAACCGTTTGATAAGCCCGAGCTTCACAGCGGAGCTGTATATGCACTTCCCGAGTTATTCAGAGATAAAATTAAAAATGCGAAAATTATTGCAAATCCCGGATGCTACCCCACAGCCGCTGCACTCGCTCTTTTCCCCGCTCTGAAGCTTGGCTTTGCGGAAAGTTCCGGAATAATCATTGACGCAAAATCGGGAGTGACGGGAGCCGGAAGAGGCCTTACACAAAACACACATTACCCCGAAACAAACGAATCGATTTCGGCATATAAAGTCGGTTTGCACCGTCACACGCCCGAAATAGAGCAGACTCTTTCATATGCCATTGCTGAAAGCGTGAAAGTTTTGTTTGTTCCGCACCTTCTCCCCGTAAACCGCGGAATTGAGGAAACTATTTACGCCAAACTGAAAACAGATATATCTGAGGATGAAATCAGAGCGGCTTACAAGGAATTCTACAAAGACGAAGCCTTTGTTCGCATCGAAGAAAAAGGACTCACCGCACAAATACGCAATGTAACGCGCTCCAATTATTGTGATATATCTATACATACAGATAAGCGTACAAACACTCTGATTTTATGCTCCTGCATAGATAACATGGTAAAGGGTGCTGCCGGTCAGGCAATACAAAACATGAATATATATTTCGGCTTTGACGAGAGCCGCGGAATAGATGCTCTCCCTGCCGGATTCTGAGATATGGTGAAAAATATGATAAATATAAATGATAATAAAAATATATCCGAAATAGAAGGCGGCGTATGTGCCGCCGAAGGATTCTCCGCCTACGGTATACACTCCGGACTTCGTAAGAATTTTTCAAAGCTCGACCTTGCATTGATTAAAGCCGACTGTCTGTGTACAGCAGCAGGTGTTTACACAAAAAACAAAGTATTCGCCGCCCCCGTAGGTGTAACTCGTGCCCACCTTGCGAACGGCTATGCGCAGGCTGTAATCTGCAATTCCGGAAATGCAAATGCATGCACTCCTGACGGTTATGAAAAAGCCAATGAAACATGTGCTGTACTCGCAAAGGCACTTGATATTTCCGAAGAGGATATAATAGTCGCTTCAACAGGCGTTATCGGTATGTCGTTAAATACATCTCCGATTATCAACGGTATTCCGACTCTTATCGAAAAGCTCACTTACTCAGCCGAAGGCTCTGACAAAGCCGCGTCCGCCATTATGACCACGGACTTGAAGAAAAAAGAATTTGCTTATTCAATGGATATCGGCGGAAAAGTCGTAAAAATCGGCGGAATATGCAAAGGCTCAGGAATGATTCATCCGAATATGGGAACTATGCTGTGCTTCATTACAACCGACTGTGCCATTACATCCGACGCATTGCAATACGCTCTCAACGATGCTGTCAAAGACACATTCAACATGGTTTCTGTTGATGGGGACACAAGCACAAACGATATGGTAACTGTTCTTGCCTCAGGAAAAGCCGATAACGCGGTAATTAAAGATACCGCATCGGAAGATTACAAGATTTTCGCATCGGCACTTTATGCATTATGCATGAAAATGGCGCTTGCAATCGCAGGAGACGGTGAAGGTGCCACAAAGCTCCTCGTATGCAAAGTAACCAACGCCGCAACCGATGAAGATGCAAGAACTCTCGCAAAATCGGTCATCGCCTCGTCTCTCGTAAAAACCGCAATGTTCGGTGCAGACGCAAACTGGGGCAGAGTAATTTGTGCGCTCGGCTATTCGGGCTGTGATTTTGACACCTCGCTTGTTGATATTTCCTTTTCATCAATCAAGGGAACAATTGATGTATGCAAGAAAGGAAAAACCTTTGCTTTTGAAGAAGATTTAGCTAAAATCATTCTTTCTGAAGACAAAATCGAAATCAGATGTGATATGAACTCAGGAAATGCAGAAGCAACTGCATTCGGCTGTGATTTAAGTTACGATTACGTAAAAATCAACGGAGATTACAGAAGCTGACATCATCGAAAGGATATAAAAGATATGTCGATTACAAATGAAGATAAAGCCGGTGTGCTGATTGAAGCACTTCCCTACATACAAAAATATACAGGAAAAACAATTGTTGTAAAATACGGCGGGAATGCTATGCTGTCTGATGAACTAAGAAACGCAGTAATAAGCGATCTCGTACTTCTCTCTTTAACGGGAATAAATGTCGTACTTGTACACGGTGGCGGTCCCGATATAAACTCCATGCTCGGAAAAATAGGGAAAAAATCGGAATTTATCAAAGGTTTGAGATATACCGATGAGGAAACTGCCGAAATAGCACTTATGGTCCTCGCCGGAAAAACAAATAAGCAGCTTGTTGACATAATAGGCCGCATCGGCGGAAAAGCTATCGGACTGTGCGGTCTTGACGGAGGTCTTATAAAAGCCGAGAAGTACACAGATGAAGATGGCACAGATTACGGCTATGTAGGAGAAATAAAATCAATTAACGACAGCGTCATCAATGATGTAATATCGCGCGGATATATTCCCGTTATTTCAACTATCGCTCATGCCGAAGACGGAGAAGGCATTTATAATGTAAATGCCGACACAGCTGCGGCTGAAATTGCGGCAGCTCTTCGTGCGGAAAACCTTATTCTTTTGACAGACACGCGCGGTGTACTTCGCGATCCTTCCGATCCGTCAAGTCTGATATCGGTTATCAAGAGCAGCGAAATAAAAGAGCTTATCGACGAGGGCGTAATTTCCGGCGGTATGATTCCTAAAGTACAATGCTGTAAAATTGCGGCAGAAAACGGCGTAAAAACCTTTATAATAGACGGAAGAATAAAGCACTCTATCCTGATTGAAATGTTGTCAGAAGAAGGCATCGGAACTATGTTCACCTGAAACGGAGGTAAAATCATGACTCGCGAAGATACAGTATCATTCGACAGCCAATACATAATGGGCACTTACGGAAGACTCCCACTCGTTCCAGAGTACGGTGAAGGTGCCACTATTACCGATAAAAACGGTAAAAAATACACCGATTTCACAAGCGGCATCGGAGTAAACATCTTTGGATGGAACGACCGCGGATGGTGTGATTCGGTAAAAACACAGGTTGAGCGTTTCCAACATATATCCAATTATTTTTACTGCGACAAAGCCGCAGAGCTTGCACACAGTATAGCCGAAAAAAGCGGACTTAAAAATATGTTTTTCGGAAACTCGGGAGCTGAGGCAAATGAGGGCGCAATAAAGCTGGCGAGAAACTGCAGCTTTGACAAATACGGTGCGGGCAGAAGCACTATTGTAACGCTCAATCAATCTTTCCACGGAAGAACAGTCACTACCCTTGCAGCTACCGGACAGGATGTTTTTCATAATTATTTCTTCCCTTTTACAGATGGTTTTAAATACTGCAAAGCCGGAGACATCAATGCACTTATCGAGTCTTGCACCCCCGATGTCTGTGCTGTAATGCTTGAGGTTGTACAGGGTGAGGGCGGAGTCAATATTATGCCGCGCGATTATATTACGGCTGTCCGTGAACTCTGCGATAAGCTTGATATCTTAATGATTATAGATGAAGTCCAAACAGGTATCGGGCGTCTCGGGAAATTTTTCGGATACATGAATTACGGAATAACTCCCGATATAGTCACTACCGCTAAAGGACTCGGTGGTGGGCTTCCGATAGGTGCATTTATAAGCGGTGAGAAATGTGCCGCTACATTGACTGCGGGAATGCACGGTTCAACATTTGGGGCAAACCCTGTATCATGCGCTGCGGCGTGCTATGTTGTATCAAAGCTTGACGATGAATTTCTCGCTGAGGTTAACAAAAAAGGGCAATACATGCGAGAAAAAATTTCCTCGATAAAGTCTGAAATGATTTATGATGTGCGCGGCGTCGGAATGATGACGGGAATTGCAATTAAGAGTTCTCCGAAGGATGTCCTTAAGCAATCATTCGAAGAGGGACTTCTTGTCCTTACTGCGGGCACTGACGTAATAAGACTCCTGCCTCCTCTCAATATTTCAT
This sequence comes from Eubacteriales bacterium, assembly GCA_045596785.1. Taxonomy (GTDB): domain Bacteria; phylum Bacillota; class Clostridia; order Oscillospirales; family CAG-272; genus UMGS1696. Next base: position 1,098 of record JAZODB010000138.1, on the reverse strand, counting down.
ATGATGAAATCGACAAAGGCATTTTGATTCTTGAATCCGTACTGAACAAATAATTTTTAGAAGGTGTAAAAAATGAAAGATTTACTCAAAATGGCAGATTTATCCGCGAACGATATAAATGAACTGCTTGATATAGCTGTAAAATTGAAATATGAACGTAAAAACGGAATTGAACATCACATATTAAAAGGACAGTCTCTCGGAATGATATTCCAAAAGTCATCCACAAGAACAAGAGTCTCGTTTGAAACGGGTATTTATCAGCTCGGAGGTCAACCGCTCTTCTTATCACCAAGAGATTTGCAGATTGGTCGCGGTGAACCGCTGCAAGATACAGCTCGCGTTCTGTCACGCTATCTTGATGGAATTATGATAAGAACATACGCTCAGGAAGAAGTTGAAAATCTTGCAAAATACTCAACCTGCCCTATCATAAACGGATTAACCGATTACTGTCATCCCTGCCAGGTTCTTGCCGACCTTCTGACAATAAAGGAATACAAGGGTGGATTTAACGGGCTTAAGATGTGCTATATAGGTGACGGAAACAATATGGCAAACTCTCTTATAGTAGGTGGCCTCACCGCAGGAATGTCGGTAGCTATTGCTTGTCCGAATTCAAATCAGCCCGATAAAAAAGTACTTGACTTTTCAAAAAAATATGGTAACATGTTTATGATGACCGAAAATATTTCCGAAGCTGCCGCAAATGCCGACGTTCTTCTCACCGATGTATGGGCATCAATGGGTCAGGAAGGCGAAGCCGAGGAGCGCAAAAAAATATTCGCCGGATATCAAATAAACAACAATGTTATGTCGGTAGCCGCAAAAGATGCAATTGTTCTCCACTGTCTGCCCGCTCATCGCGGAGAAGAAATTACAGAAGAAGTCTTTGAGGCTCACGCAGATGAGATTTTTGAAGAAGCCGAAAATCGCCTTCATGCGCAAAAAGCCGTAATGGTTAAACTCATGGCAAAAGCATAATATACTCGGAGAAAATTATGTTAAAAATAAAACTTCGCAATAAAATTGTCAGATTATTTATTCTGTTTTTATTGACGGAGTTTTTTTGCTTTTTTTCCGGATGTGCCCATATAA
>JAZODB010000137.1:0-7035 GCA_045596785.1 Eubacteriales bacterium | reverse complement strand
TATTTGCAAAAACAGATAATCCGCTCGATATTACCCGCGCATATACAAATCGGGAACTTCGTATTGTATATACTGTGCCTGTTTTATAATATAAAAAAGTTTGGTTTTGTAGAATCTTGCTATTTTAACCGACATTTAAATATGGTATACTATTAAGGAATATAATTACAACTACCAAAACGAAACGGATAAAAAAATGAGTTACAAAATGAAGGAAGTCATCCTGTGCAAATACGGAGAAATCGTATTGAAAGGAACTAACCGAAAATCTTTTGAGTCACAGCTTTTGCGTGAAGTCAAACGTCGTGCCGCAATGATCGGAAACTATACTGTAAGATACAATCAAAGTACGGTTTATGTCGAACCGAACGATGATGATGCGGCTGATTCGATTGACCGTATGTATGAGCAAATCGGAAAAGTCTTTGGATTTGCGGGAATTTGTCGTGCCGCTGTATGCGAAAAAAATCTCGACTCAATACTCGATATTGCAAAAGAATACCTCCCCGAAAGACTGCGCAGATTCTCGACTTTTAAATGCGAAGCGAAACGAAGCGACAAACAATTCCCTTTATCCTCTCCCGAGCTTTCATGCGAAGTCGGCGGCGCTGTACTTGAGGTAATGCCCAACTTAAAGGTAGACTTAAATAACCCTGATGTAACAGTTCGAATTGAGGTACGTGAATCAAATGCATATATTCACGCAGGTCAGGATAAGGGTGCCGGTGGCATGCCAATCGGCTCTGCTGGAAAAGGTCTTCTTCTTCTCTCAGGCGGCATTGATTCCCCGGTTGCAGGATATATGATGATGAAACGCGGAATGACTGTCGACTGTGTGCATTTTGAAAGTTTTCCATACACAAGTGAGGCAGCTCGCGAAAAAGTTATGCAGCTTGCACGTGAGCTGACTGAATACTGCGGAAAAATCAAAGTTCACGTTATCTCTCTTACACATATTCAGGAAACACTCAGGGACACATGCGAGGAAGATTATTTTACGCTCCTTCTCCGCAGATTCATGATGAAGCTTGCTTCCCGTACCGCAGAGGAAAATTCGTGCCCCGTACTCGTTACAGGCGAATCGCTCGGTCAGGTAGCTTCGCAGACTCTGCGTGCACTGTGTGTTACGGAGGAAGCAGCAGAAATTCCCGTATTCCGTCCTCTTATCGGTATGGACAAAGAAGAAATTGTAAAAATCTCCCGTGCAATCGGTACTTATGACACTTCAATTTTACCATACGATGACTGCTGTACCGTATTTACTCCTCGTCATCCGAGAACTCAGCCGGAGCTTCTGAAAGTTCTTGCTGAAGAAGAAAAAGTTAAATCAAATATGCTTCTTGATGAAGCATGGGAAACTCGCAATACCATTGTCATAAATCAAGAAATATAAAATTCCAAAGAGGTGTACATTATGAAAAACAATGATTACAGTTTAGCTCTATTGTGTGACTTTTATGAGCTCACAATGAGCAGAGGATATTTTGAAACGGAAATGCGCAATAAAATCGCGTATTTCGATGTATTTTTCAGAAGAGTCCCCGACGGAGGCGGTTATGCGGTAGCTGCCGGTCTCGAACAAATTGTCCACTATATAGAAAATCTCCACTTCACAGAAGACGACATTGAATTTCTCCGCAACAAAAACATCTTCAGCGAAGAATTTCTGGGTTTCCTTTCAAATTTCAGCTTTTCAGGTGATATTTGGGGAGTTCCGGAGGGAACGGTTATCTTTCCCGGAGAACCTATTCTTACAGTCCGTGCTCCTGTAATTGAAGCACAGCTTATCGAAACGTATGTGCTCCTTGCACTTAATCACCAATCCTTGATTGCCACCAAAGCATCCCGTATGGTCCGTGCCGCAAAGGGACGTCCGATATCTGAGTTCGGTTCACGACGCGCTCACGGCGAGGATGCGGCTGTTTACGGCGCAAGGGCTGCTTATATAGGCGGATGCTCCGGAACCGCATGTACACTTTCGGATAAGCTATACGGAGTCCCCGCAGGAGGAACTATGGCTCACTCGTGGGTTCAAATGTTTGACAACGAGTATGACGCTTTTGCAACGTACTGTAAGCTTTATCCAAACAATCCCACTCTCCTTGTAGATACGTACAGCGTATTCGGTTCAGGACTGCCGAATGCTATCCGCGCCGTAAAAAACGTGCTTTGGCCTATGGGACTTAAGAAATGCGCAATACGAATTGACTCGGGAGACATAGCATACCTCACAAAAAAGGCACGTCGTGTTCTCGACGAAGAGGGACTTACCGACTGTCGTATTATCGTTTCAAACGCACTTGACGAATACCTGATATCCGAACTGCTTTCACAGGAAGCATGTATTGACGGTTTCGGAATCGGTGAACGTCTTATTACAGCAAAAAGCGACGCAGTATTCGGGTGCGTATATAAGCTTGCAGCTTCCGAGGATGAAAACGGTGTTATAACTCCTAAAATCAAAGTCAGCGAAAATGCCGAAAAAATCACAAATCCAAGCTTTAAAAAGCTGTTCAGACTCTACTCAAACGAAACCGGAAAAGCGGAAGCGGATCTGATAACACTCCATGACGAAACTATAGATCAAACACAGCCTCTTGAAATTTTCGACCCGGATCACACATGGAAACGCAGAACATTCACCGATTTCACAGCGAGAGAGCTTCTCGTTCCGATATTTAAAGACGGTGCTCTCGTATATGACCTTCCCCCGCTCAATACAATCCGTAATTACTGTGCCGATGAGCTTGCATCCATGTGGAAGGAAGTTCTCAGATTCGAAAATCCTCACAATTATTACGTTGACCTTTCACAAAATCTTTGGGACCTCAAGCACAGCTTGATTTCAAAATATATTAAGGGAAACAAAATTGATGAATGATGTCCTCGAGCATTGCAGCTTATGTCCCAGACAATGCGGTACTGACAGAAAAATATCTCGCGGATACTGCGGAGCCGATATTGACCTTGAAATATCAAAAATAATGCTCCATCATTGGGAAGAACCCTGTATAAGCGGAAATGATTGCAGCAGAGGTTCAGGGGCGGTGTTTTTTACTCATTGTCCTCTCGGATGTGTATTCTGTCAAAACAATAAAATAAGCCGCCGCGACTCGCTCGGCAAAAAATATTCTGTATCCGCTCTTGCCGATGAAATGCTCAGGCTCCAAGATAACGGCGCCTACAATATAAATCTTGTCTCTCCCACACAATATACCGTTCAAATAGCCGAAGCGATTGGAAAAGCGAAAAAAAACGGACTTTCAATTCCGGTAGTATGGAATACAGGCGGATACGAGTTGCCAACGGTGATTGAATCTCTTTGCGGAATTGTCGATATTTTTCTGACAGATTTCAAGTACGCGGATTCTGCGGTTGCAGATAAATATTCATGTGCGCCCGACTATCCCGAATATGCAGAAAAAGCCCTTTCGGCAATGTACTCAGTTACAGGAAAATGTGTATTCAATGAAGATATGATGCTGCGCCGCGGGGTTATCGTCAGACATCTTGTATTGCCATCACACAGAAATGATTCAATCAATGTTTTGCGTAAGGTTGCGAGTCTTGTTCCGCCTGACAAAGTGCTCCTGTCACTTATGGCTCAGTACACATGCGATTTTTTACCTCCGTCAAACGGTGTTTTAGATGAGTTTTCAAAAATCAGACGTAAAATTACGACATATGAATATGATGCCGTAATATCCGAGGCATCCTCACTCGGCTTCGATGGATTTACGCAGGAGAGAACATCAGCTCAGAAAAAATTCACTCCCGATTTTTAATTATTTTAACGAGGAGAATAAAATGCAAAATTCAAAATTATGTTTAGCCGTAAACAGTGAATTTGGCATTCAGACTGAGTAACAAATAGTTTTGTTCAAAAAACGTGGGTTCGACGGATTTTTCACAGGCTTCAATGATATCTCCGAAATTTCAAAATACAAAAAAATCGCGGATGATACGGGGATGATTTACCAACCCATAGAATGCTTTCGGAAACTGTAAGCACGTCGGATTCTGTTGGGATACCGGTCACGAGCAATGCTACAACAGAGGAAAAAGCATGATGTCTCTTTACGAAAATAAGATATTCGGCACTCACATCAACGACAATCTCGGAATAAGTGATTTCAGCGGAGAAAAGATTTTTTGGACGGACAACTTGCATTTGCTTCCGTTTGACGGAATATGTGATTGAGAGCAAGTCGCGTGCGATCTTGTAAAATACAATTTTACCGAAATATTAACTTTCGAACTCAATACTCAAAGCAAACCGGGAAGATTTGAAAACGACATTTATCAAAAGCTGACGGCAGAAGACTACATAACGGAAGCATATAAAAGAGCCTGCCGAGTTGCCTCATTGGTCCGTAAACATACTGAAAAATGATAGAACGGGACTGTCGCAAGTGCTCCAAAAGTTTCACTCAAGCCTTTTTAGAGATTTGCAGGGTGTCGAGAAAAGTACAACCCGTACAAGCACAAAGGCGTGCCGCAAACTTACTTGAAAAAGTAAGTTTGCGGCACGCTTTTTTATATTTCTCCATGTATTCTGCGAAGCGTAAGCATCATGGCGTGAGCTGTCGTTAATCGCCTGATTTTCGACCTGTCGTTCTTTCCTCCGAAGCGCTTTGTTTCGGTATATGTTCCATATTTATCTGAAACACCGAAGCATACCGTTCCAACGGGTTTCTCGTCGGTTCCTCCGCCCGGACCTGCTATTCCGGTTACCGAAACAGCAATATCAACTCCCAGACACTCAAGAGCACCTCGTGACATTTCTGCGGCACATTCCTCCGAAACCGCACCGAAGCTCTCAAGGATATCATTCGAAACTCCGAGAACATTTTCTTTAACATCATTGGAATATGACACGATTCCTCCGGAGAAAACATCAGAGGCACCGGGGATATCACCAATTCGCGCGGCAATCATTCCCGCAGTACAACTTTCGGCAGTACCGAACATCATGCCGCGCCCTCTGAGTTCCGCAATCAATGTATTTACAAGCGCATTTTTGGAGTCTGCCGTATTGTCGCTTTCGGCATAAATATACTTTCCTACCTCTGAGTGATATATTTTCTCTGCCATAATACGACACATTGCGGCAGCACTTTCCAAATTGCCGCTCATTGCGGTTATTCTGATTCTCACTTCATGCTCGCACGCATACGGAGCTATTGTGGGATTTTCCGAACTTTCCATAAGAGAACGAAGTATTTGTTCCGCCCCCGATTCACCTATCCCGTAAAGATGCAAATTAAGACTGTATATAACATTCTCAGACAATGAGGCAAGATATGGTTTAACATATTCCTCAAACATTGGCTCACATTCTGACGGAGGCCCCGGAAGCAAAATCGCACGCTTTAAAATACCGTCAAGTTTTCCTTCCAATGCAAGCCCCGGTGCAGTACCCCATTTGTTTTTAAATACCACAGCATCTTTTGGCACATATGCTTGAGAAAGATTATTTTCTGTCATATTTCTGCCGAGTCTTTTGAAAAACGTTTCAATATCGTTCTTTATTTCATCTGAAAAATACATTTCTTTTCCGAAGACATCGGCAACCGCTGTTTTGGTTATATCATCGCAAGTCGGCCCGAGCCCTCCCGTCATGATAAGAATATCGGATTCCAAAAGTGCCTCTCTTACCGCTTCGCGAAGTCTCGCAGGATTATCGCCCACAACGCCTTGTTTGTACGAAGTAAAACCGAGAGCAGCAAGCTCACGCGCAACAAATGCGGCATTCGTGTTTACAATATCCCCAAGAAGAATTTCCGTTCCTACGCACAAAATTTCACAAATCATAAATCCTCCTATAAGCAATGAAGCGGGAAAACTTTTTGAAGCTTTCCCGCAGTGCTGTATATTTACCAAACGACTTTTTCGCCACGTTCAACCGATTCAAATGCAGTCATAATAATCTTAAGAATGCATCGCATCTGATCATGTGTAACCATCTGTTGTTCAATTCCGTCGATAGCACGAACGAAATTACGATAATAATCATGTACATCCGAAACAGGACGCTCTATGTCATATTCGTCAATGGTTATGTTGTCACGCGGAGCCATCGTTTTTGTAAGTCCGCTTGCATTCTGCACAGGAATAACATCGGATTCATGCCATGCCTTGCATTTTACCACATGACATTTCTCTCTCCAATCTTTTATCATTGCTGTGCCATTTTTTGCTCTCATATAGAATCGAGGCATAGCAATAAAGTTATATGTGCCGACTTCAATATAAGCAGTCTGTCCGCTCTTATATTCTATCCACAGTCCGAAACCGTCATCCACTTCATCATTTGTTATATGGTCAAATGTGCATCTCACAGACGCAATGTCATATCCGAGTATCATGCACGCCTGGTCAATGAGATGAACACCCCAGTCGTAAAGCATTCCGCCGCCGTATTTCTTAATTCCTCTCCAGTCCGAAGGAATACCACGGCTGCCGTGTATTCTTGATTCAATATTAATAACATCTCCGATTTCACCGCTGTCGTGAATCTGCTTCATAGCAAGACAGTCCACATCAAATCGCCTATTCTGATGTACAGAGAATATTTTCCCCGCTTTATTTGCCGCAGTAATCATACGCTCAAGACTGTCAAGAGATAATGTCACCGGCTTCTCTGAAATAACATTCTTCCCTGCCTCAAGTGCAGCTATCACTATTTCCTCGTGAACATCGTTCGGTGTAGCAACAGTTATCATATCGATTGAAGGATCTGCAAGCAATTCTTCTCTCGTACCGTAAACTTTTACTCCTCTTGAGGCTGCAAGAGCACGCTTTGATTCGTCAATATCATATATGCCGGCAAAGTTACACACATCACTCTCTGAAAGATGCTTGCAGTGAAATCCTGCACCCATTCCGCCATATCCTATTACCGCAGCGTTTTTTTTCATCATAGTTTACTCCTTTTATCAATCCGTCTCAAAAGTGAAACGGTGACTTTACATAGCTGCTTTAACACATATCTATCATTTGAAATATTCAGTTAATGAACAAAACAAACTCAAA
>JAZODB010000136.1:0-2397 GCA_045596785.1 Eubacteriales bacterium | reverse complement strand
TAAAAGCCGCTTTTTTAATCAACTGTGCTTTACTCTGTCATGCTCCTCTGCACGCTTTGCGTTATTGAAGCTATCAAGAGTACCGACAAGATATCCGGTAATTCTGCGAATACGCTCAAACTTAATATCTCCCTCTTCTCTGCCGCACTTCGGACAAGTGTTTCCTATAATTCCGGTATATCCGCAGACAGGGTCATGGTCAACCGGATGATTTATCGCGCCATAACCGACTCCCGAATCATGCATCATGCGTACAATTTTTTCGAAAGCCTCAAGATTTCCCGTAGGATCACCGTCAACCTCAACATAAGTAATGTGACCGCCATTTGTTAAATTATGATAAGGACCCTCTATTCTGATTTTTTCTGCCGCAGAAATGTCATAATAAACCGGGACATGGAATGAGTTTGTGTAGTATTCTCTATCTGTTATTTTGGGTATGACACCAAATTTCTTTTTATCCAATTTTACAAATCTTCCGGACAATCCCTCAGCGGGAGTTGCTATCAACGAAAAATTGAGTCCGTACTTCACGGTGGCAGCATCAGTTAATTTACGCATAAACCCTACTATTTCAAGTCCGAGTGACTGGGAACTTTCAGACTCACCGTGATGTTTACCGGTAAGAGCGACAAGTGCCTCTGCTAATCCTATAAATCCGACTGTAAGAGTTCCATGCTTAAGCACTTCTCCCACAGGATCATCTCGTCCGAGTTTTTCCGAGTCAAGCCAAACCCCCTCTCCCATAAGGAACGGATAATTACGAACTGCTTTTTGAGATTGGATTTTAAATCTATCGAGAAGCTGAGAAACAACTATTCCCACATTACGTTCAAGCTCGTCGAAAAATCTATTTACATCTCCGTTCGCATTAATCGCAATTCTCGGAAGATTTACAGAGGTAAAGCTGAGATTTCCGCGTCCGCTGACAATCTCCCTATCCTTATCATAGTAGTTCGCAACAACTCTTGTGCGACAACCCATATATGCAACCTCGGTTTCGGGATGCCCTTTTTTGTAGTATTGAGCATTGTAAGGAGCATCAAGAAAGCTGAAATTAGGAAAGAGTCTCTTTGCGGAAACTCGGCATGCAAGCTTAAATAAATCGTAATTAGGCTCTCCGGGGTTATAATTAATTCCCTCTTTCAGTTTGAAAATCTGAATCGGGAAAATCGGTGTTTCGCCGTTTCCAAGTCCTGCTTCAGTCGCGTCAAGTATTGATTTTATAATGAGTCGTCCTTCGGGAGACGTATCCGTTCCGTAGTTAAGTGAGGAGAATGGTATCTGAGCTCCGGCTCTCGAGTGCATGGTATTTAAATTGTGAAGAAGTGCTTCCATTGCCTGATATGTACTGCGCTCTATTTCGCGTGCAGTATATTTCATGACCTTTTCCGCATTGAGGAAAGCAAGGTCTTTGTCATAATAAACACCGTTCAAAGTGCTGTAAAGAGAATCATTCAAGACCTTATCATCGCGAAGTGCTATTTCAACACCGCTGTCTTCGATATTTTTTACAATAATATCCGCTTCCGCTTCATAATCGTCGCATTTTTTTATCGACGGACAAAAGTCAAGAATCTTAACAATGTTACGTTTGAAGTGGCGGAGATATGTTTTCTTTACGCCCGGTGCCATACCATAATCGAACATGGGAATTGACTGACCGCCATGCTGATCATTTTGGTTAGCCTGAATTGCTATGCAACAAAGAGCAGCGTATGTCATTATATCGTTAGGCTCGCGTACATGTCCGTGTCCGGTTGAAAATCCGCCCTTAAAGAGCTTTTCTATATCTATTTGACAACAAGTTGTGGTCAATGTAAGAAAATCAAGGTCATGAATATGTATATCGCCATCCTTATGTGCTCTTGAAAACTTAGGGTCAAGGACATAAAGCTCATAGAACTTCTTGGCACCCTCCGAACCGTACTTCAGCATGGTACCCATTGCAGTATCTGCATCAATATTGGCATTTTCACGCTTAACGTCATTATCTATTGCACTCTTGAATGTCAAATCCTCATATGTCTTCATAAGACCGGTATTCATTTCGCGAATTTTTGTACGTTCGGCGCGATACAGAATGTATTCCTTTGCAGTCCGAGCATGACCGCTTTTAACAAGAACTGTTTCAACCATATCCTGAATTTCTTCAACAGACGGAACAGTTCCGGATAATTTTGATTTCTCTTCAATCTTTTCAGTGACATCACACGCCAGAGACATCGCTTCATCATAATCGCTTCCGCCGACAGCTTGTGCCGCACGGAAAATTGCATTTGCGATTTTTTCTATGTTAAACGGTACTTCCCTGCCGTCACGCTTAATAATTTTTGTTATCATCGCTTTACCTCTACAATATACAGTGTTATTATGAAACCAAAGCCCAATATACTG
>JAZODB010000135.1:0-2489 GCA_045596785.1 Eubacteriales bacterium | reverse complement strand
GCGATATATGACGGAACAGTTGATAAATTTTTAGCCGCATATTTCATTTAACTTAATTTAAATATGAATATAGCAGAAAAAATATCGGACAAAAGTCCGATATTTTTTCTGTTTATAAGGTGTTTTACACTGTGGCAGATTGACTTTGAATTGTATGTGTGATATAATCAAAAGCGGGTAAATTTTACTTATGAGGAAAATATTTATCTAAGTTGCAATTGATTATGTTGATTGGAAAACGATAAAATGAAATCAAGAAAACACGTTATTGGTATATCTCTGCTTGCTGTTATAATTTTGATTGCGCTCTTTTCGGTTTTCGAGAGTTTTGAAAATTATCCTTATGATATAGAAAGTGGCTTTTCGGGAATAGAGGCGGTTTTTTCGGATTCTGACTGCGATTCGTATATTATCGGAAGTTCATCCGCAATGGCGTACAGTACAGATGTGATTGACACATATCTCAATTCTGATTTTTGCAAATTGACATCAAATAATGCGGATATGGATGATATTTGGGATTTGTGTGAGTATCTGATAAAAAAATATAATGTTGAAAATCTGATTCTCAATGTTTGTATAAGCGATGCTATGGCTAAAGATAATGGAGCAGACAATGCCGATGATACTGTGAGCGAAGAATTCATTTTATACGATATTCTTTCTGAGGATGCTGAATATATAGGTGATTTGAAATCGTACTCAGATAAGTATTCGTTTTTTTCTGAATATTCCGTTTATGAGCATCGGCTTGAGGAAAGCAGCTCGTGTCTGAAAAATATCCGTAAAATAGTAAGCTTATGTGAGTCTGAAAAGGTTAATCTTACTGTAATTGCATCACCTATATACCATGAGTACATCAAATCCATGAATATTTCCGAGGTAATAAATTTTTATAAAGGTATGGCTGATGTAACCGATTTTTGGGATTTTTCATATAGCTCCGTTAGCTTTGATGCAAGGTATTTTTATGATGGCTTGCGATTCAGAAAATCCGTCGGTGATATGATGGCAGCACGTATTTTCGGGAACGAGGGAGTATATGTTCCATGTGATTTTGGGAAATTTGTTACAGACAAGGACGCCGATGAATATTTTGAAAATTACATGAATGTCGAGGCACTTGATTATAGTGAATATACGGCTTGTGTTCCAATACTTATGTATCATAATGTTGATAGAAAAGAGTGGGGAGGAGCGACAATTACTGCGAAAACATTGGAGGAACAAATTGCAGCTCTTGTTGAAGCGGGATATACTTCCGTTACGTTCGATGATTTAATATCATATGTGAAATATGGAACTGAGCTTCCTAAATCTCCGATAGTTATTACGTTTGATGACGGATATATGAGTAACTACGAATACGCTTTCCCGATTCTGAAAAAATACAATATGAACGCCACAATTTTTGCTATCGGTTATTCTTTTGGATGTAACACATATAAGGCAACCGGTGTTCCCATATATCCTCATTTCGGAGAACACGAGGCGCGTGAGATGGTACTGTCGGGGAATATAGATATTCAAAGCCACACATACGATATGCATCAATCCGAAGAATACGAAATAGGTAATGCAAGGACAACGGTTGCACGCTTTGAGGGAGAATCCGAGCAAGATTATATAAATGCTCTGCGAGTGGATATAAGAAAGAGTATTTCTCAGCTTGAGACGATTACCCGTGAAAAAGTTAATGTGCTTGCATATCCGCAAGGTTATTATAATATAACTGCTCAACGGATATTTGCAGAAGAGGGAATACAGGTTACACTTACGACCGAACCCGGAAATAATACTGTTATTCGTGGGTTGCCGCAGTCTCTTATGGGAATGAGACGGTATACTGTTAGTGAAAGTGTAACGCCCGAAGCGCTGCTCGAAATGATTAAATAGAAAACACGTGCACATACATTTTATAATTTTCACACAACGCATTTGAATAATATCAAATTGTCAATAATATTACAGGCGGTATTATGGATGATTTTTATTCTCCGGAACGCTTGAAAAGATTTCCGATTGATATACTAAATAAAATCAGACTGACGCTTGAGCAAAACAATCTTGACTTTTGGTCTGTGTTGTATGAAACCGCTATTAACAATGATGATATAAAAAAATATTACGATTGCTTCAGCGGAATTACACAATGGATGTGCTACACCTAATGTTAATAATAAAACAGTTGTGATAAATGATAATCAAAGATATGAGGTTTTAAATGAAATTTGTGTCTTGGAATGTAAACGGATTTCGCGCATGTCTTACCAAAGGATTCGGTGATTTCTTTGACTCTGTGAACGCTGATGTTTTTTCGATTCAAGAGACGAAAATGCAGCCTGAGCAGTCAGAATTTACGCGAGACGAGTATTTTTCATATTACTCAAGTGCTGTGAAAAAAGGTTATTCCGGCACTGCGATATTCACAAAAAAAGAGCCGCTATCGGTTGATTACGGAATAGACGGAAAATATTCCGATGAAGGGC
>JAZODB010000134.1:0-3446 GCA_045596785.1 Eubacteriales bacterium | reverse complement strand
AAATAAAGCCCGCATATGCGGGCTTTATTTTATTTAATCTATTACGGGTATTTTTAAAGCTTTGTGGATATTATCATCATCAACTTCAAGCTGTAAGTGAGCGATAATATTGCTTACATTAACATTAAGGTTGGAAATCATTTCAACATAGCTTGAGAAGTCGATTGTTACTTCAACTCCCTTTTGGACCGGTGTTGATGTTGCTTTCGTCTTGAAATTGTTGTATTCAAGATATACATGAACATTGCCGTCGAATTCCGGTGTGATTTTGAGCTTGTATTTTCTTGGAGCCATGCTAAGATCATATTCGTCGAAATCAAATCCGTAGGAGTTAATTGTAACGTTGGAATTACTTGCATCACCGTTTTCCACATTGACGAAAACGGGCTTTAAATATTCGTATTCATCTGTATCTACATTGTAAATTCTAAGCGACATAACTATGTATTTATAGTTTTTGTTGTATTCTATTCGCTTTGTTTCGCCGGCATCAATATCCATTCGGTCTTTTATATCGTTATCGTTCACGGAGTTGTAAACGTAGGAGAATGTTGACGCGGATATATTTGCGACATCATCGGTCATGAAGTAGTAGAGTTTTCCCGAATAGTCGGCTGTTGCATGTACATAATTTCCGATAAGCTCTACATCATCAAGTCCGGAATACTGTATTTCGATATTTTCGGCAATCGGTATGATAACCGGGAATCCGAATTCTTCTTTCACGGTATTATAGAATGCTACAACAACATATTTAATACTGTATTTCTTTATGTCGTTTTTGCTTACTATATCAAAGTAAGAAGATACTTTTTCGCTGACTTCCATACTTCCTGATATAGCGCTGGAAGATTCGGACCATTCCTCTTCAAACTCAGATACAGATACGGGATCTCCAATTGCGGTGAAATAATACCAAACCTCTCCGCTTGACTCGGTTTTAAAGTATACTTTGTTTCCGTTGACATAAGGTTCTGTTTTGAATCCGGTTTTGGTTGCTATGTCAAGTGCAAGAACAACGGGACAGTAATCCTTGTTGTCTTCATCTGTAAGCATAATTACCATATAATTGTAGTTGGCTGCTATTGACGATTTATATTTGATTTGTGTTGTTCTGTTGTCATACGCATCCACTTCGCCGAAGTAATTCTTCTTCATGCCACTGTATATTTCGTTGAATTCTTCGGAGGAGGGAGCTTTATCTGAAGTGGAGTAGTAATATCTGACAACACCGTCTTCTTCTGTTTTCATGCTGATTGTTTCTGCATCCACAACTTCGGGGTTTTTCTTGAAACCTGTTGTGTAATCGATTTCAAGGGCTATGGGCGCGAGGAAATCTCCCGACGAATTGCGGATTGAAAAAATCATGTAAGGGTATACGTCAACATAGTCGGTATTGTAACTGATATCGGTTTCCTGTCTCTTCGTGATTTCGACCTTCTTGGCATATTCGGCTTTTTTGTATTCGGTAAAGAATTTCGAGGGGGTTGGAAGAGTGGGGGATTCCGAATAATAATAGTACAGGTTTCCGGTTACGGAAGGTGTACATGTAATAATGCCGACGGATTTTATTTCGGGGGCTTCTTTGAATCCATTGTCTCCGACAGCTACCAATACGGGATTATAGTATGTGCCCGACGCTGACTGGAACATTAAAGCTACATAATCGTAGTTTTTGACGTACTTTTCTGTCAATGTGCAGGATACTGCTTTGCTTGATGAGATAAGCGATTCGCCGCGCAGAGCGGATTCGGTTTCCTCGTATTGTGAGATAAACTCAATTTGTGAAAGGTTATTTCCCGAATCTGAATAATACCAATAGAGCTTGCCGCCGAATTTTGACTGAAGCTTTATTGTGTATTCTTGTTCGGAATCAAGATAAGGCTCAACCTTGAATCCGGTGCCCACTGCTGTGCTGTTTGTGATAATAACAGGGGCGTATTTTTGATTTCCGGACTGCAACTGAATTACTACATAGCTGTATCCGCTTATTGCCGATTCGCTGAATGTTTTTTCGAATGCGGGTTCGCCTTTTTCTACCGAAAATGCTCCGGAGTAATTTGTATTTACGTGATATGACTCAAAATCGTTCGCCGAGGGAACAGCATCAAGATTAGTGTAGTAGTAGTATACGGTTCCCGATTCGTTGGGGATTAGGTTGAGGAAAGAGTTCACATTATCTGACGTTAAAAACGGGGTTATCAGGAATATATTTTCAGCTTCGCTTGTTCCCGTGTACTGAACAGAATCGAAAGTAGCGGTAAGTCCGCTTCCGATTTCGAATTTCTCCGGAAGTGTCGAGGATGAGAAGCCTTTTGCATTGATAAATGCGTTGGAAATGATGCCGCTGCCGGAGAATGTTGAATATTCGGCATTTTCCTTAATGTTCAAAGTGTCAATAGTGTTTCCGTAATAAGCCGAGATGTCTGTCTGTACCTCAGCATCAAGAGATTCGACCTTTGTTCCGCTGGAGAGTATGATTTTTCCTCCGCCATTTGCGACTATATTTTCTATTTCGCAGTTATCAAAGGTGATTTCCGAGGAGCCTCTTATGTAAAGCGTATCGTTGATATCACAATTGGAGAATGTGATTTTTCCGTTCGATGCACCTTCTGTTATGATATTGCGTCCGTTGAGGGTTACATTTTTTATTACAATTCCGCCATCGGTGATTACGCTGTTTTTATCAGCTGCACCACCGTCTCTGGAGTATGAGTTGGAGTTGAAAATACAACCTGCGGCTCTGTAAAGAATTGTCAGAGCTTCGGCGCGGGTAAGAGTGTTCTGCGGCTTGAAGGAAAACTTGCCGTTTTCGGAGTAGCCGTTTATTATTCCGGCATATACAGCTCTGAGAACATAATCCCTGTAATACTCGGAGATTGACATGTAGTCTGAAAATGTACTTGCGGAGGCTTTATCTGTTACCGGAAGGTCAAGATAACGAACAAGCAAAGCGGTTGCTTCTTCGCGCGTGATTTCGTTGTCCGGGTATGCATATGTGCCATAGTTTATAAGGTATCCTTGCGCCTCAGCTCTGGCGTAGTACACGTAAAACCAATCGGATAAATCTACATCTTTGTATTTAACGCTTTTTTCTTCGGTAAGTCCGAATGTTTCGTCTAACATTTTGATGAATTCAGCGCGGGTTACGGCTGCGTCCGGCTTGAACATATATGTTCCGTTTGTCTGCTTGTATCCGTTGAGGACACCTTTTTCGACGAGATAAGGTATTTGTCCGTTTGTCCATGCCCAATGTCCCGAAACATCGGTAAATGATACATTTGCAGCACCGACTACGGTTGCCGCACATATCACTGTTACCGCTACGAGAATGGCGGAAAGGATACGTTTGATTTTTTTCATAAAATCCTCCATATAGTTTGTTTTGCGAATACAGTTATGTACTAAATAATTATATCATATATTCGTGAATTTTCAAGTGATTT
>JAZODB010000133.1:0-3991 GCA_045596785.1 Eubacteriales bacterium | reverse complement strand
TGAGATACTTCAATCCCATAGGAGCTCATAAGAGCGGTCTTATAGGCGAAAATCCCAACGGCATACCCAATAATCTTATGCCGTACATTACTCAAGTGGCAGTAGGAAAACGTCCTGAGCTTGGGGTGTTTGGTAATGATTACGATACTCACGACGGAACGGGTGTACGTGACTACATTCATGTAGTAGACCTCGCTCGCGGACATGTCTGCGCTGTCAAAAAGCTATATGAAAAGTCAGGATTAAAGCTGTATAATCTCGGAACAGGTAAGGGATACAGTGTGCTTGATATGGTTAAAAATTTTGAAGAAGCTACCGGTGTTAAAATCCCATATTCAATTAAAGCACGCCGCCCGGGAGACATCGCAACATGTTATTCAAGCGCTGAACTTGCTCGTAAGGAACTCGGATGGGTAGCAGAAAACGGAATCCGAGAAATGTGCGAGGACTCTTGGAGATGGCAAAAAACAAATCCCAACGGATACGGCGACTAAAATATTGGGAGACCGGCTATGATAAAAAAAGAGTTATAAATGATACTGTGCAATTAAGCACTGTGCGGTTTGCCTTGAAACTCAATGTATGCCCGACTCTGTAAATCATTCCGGATTCACAAATGTTGTTTTGAAACCCGATGAAAAATACGATACAAAAACAGTATACGTTTTCTCAAACAATTAATTTTTTCCCCACATGTAAATATGTGGAGGATTTTACTGTCATAGTGATAAATCTTATCATACAAGGATGAAAAAACATATTCCATCCCGACAGCACATATATATTTAACAACAAATATATAGAGGTGGAGTCAGTGAGATACGATATTGAATCACGCATGGCAGAACTTGCCAAATATATAATAGAAAATAAAGCAACGGTACGAGATACAGCAAAAAAATTCGGGATTTCAAAATCAACGGTACATAAGGATGTTACAGAACGTCTTGAAAAAAATAACCGTTCAATGTATTATGAGGTAAAGCAAATACTTGAGAAGAATAAAGCCGAACGACACTTGCGCGGAGGGGAAGCGACGAAAAGAAAATTTAAAAAAATATCTGAGAATAAATAATTATACATGCTAAAACGTTATTTAATATATTGTTTTTTTGCAAATAGTATGGTATTATATACTCTAACACAGCAAAAATATATTACGCAGGAATAAAAACCACCGAATATCCGCTGTCCCACAATGTTACTTTCAAATGTGCCGATGCGCTTCACAATAAAATTTATGAGGTTTGCAAGCGTACACTTCATATGTCAATACATGAGCATTACGAGGATTGCCCTTGGCGCGAACAGTCGCTTTACGCTATGGATTCACGAAATCAAATGCTGTGCGGTTATTATGCGTTTAAAAAATTTGACCTCGTTAAAGCATCGCTCAGACTTCTCGGAGAATCTATCAGAGACGATAATTTTCTTGAAATATGCACCCCTTGTCGTTTTGTAAGAACTATACCGATTTCTGGGAAACAATTGACGGCGCAAGTGCTTTCGGGACTGCAGGAAGCCTTTGCCACGGATGGTCCGCAATACCGATTTATATTTCTACCAACGAATACGCTATGAAGATTCCCGGCAACGAGACAGGCTTATACGAATGTACGATCGTCGAATAAAAAACTCAGCTTATTATTAACTAACAACAATTAAAACAATACAAACAAACTGTTTGTAAGTCATTGACATTGACAAACAGTTTGTTTTACTTTATAATAAATACAAGTTTTCATTATTGTGTATTGTGTGTTCCGGGCGCCAAAACCGGAGCTCCGCATGCATAACTCCGGGGCAGTGGGTGGGTTGAGAAGAACGAGCGATCGACGCCAACGCCACGGCAACCGACCGAACGAACGAGCCGCCGCAGGCGACAGCGGCAAGAGCAATTATACAAAATGCAAATTTTGTATAATTGAGGGGACTTAAATATGATAAATGCGTAAGAAAAACATTTATGGATTTTGATATTTGAAATTCATTATCGGTACGTCAATTCCTAATATATCCTAATATATAAAAAACTAAAAAAGGTTTTACTGCTATTTCTAACCTGATTTAACAAATATTATCCTAATTAAAATTAAGAATCACGAACAGCTCCATATTAGAGTATGAAGAAAATCTAACATTTGATGTCAATGCATTTCTGTATGTCAAAAATGTTAAGATATATTTTGTATAATTTAGCTATGGCTATTATTATAAATATTTTTGTCGCACTTTACCGTTTTTTCATATTCACGAAAGAACGCGACATTAAACAAGGAGGAAAATATGAAAGATACACGTCTGAAAACAACCAAAATGGTGCAAATTGCTTTACTGTCCGCACTTGTAGTAGTATTGCAAATATTCTTTTCCGCTGTTAAAATCGGTCCGGTCACATTAAATTTCGTTTTGGTTCCAATTGTTATTGCCGGGATATTTATTAGCCCGTCAGCAGGATTGTTTATAGGCACATTGGCAGGAATAACCACATTTATCCAGGTGTTTACATCTGCCGATCCGTTTTATTTATTCCTTATGGTCAATAATCCTATTGCAACCGCATGTATTTGCATTATAAAAACCGCCGCGGCAGGTTTTATCGCCGGAATTTCATACAAACTAATAAATAAAATATGTAAATATCGTTCTCTCAGCGCTATTATCCCAGCGGCTATCTGTCCTATTATAAATACGGGATTGTTTTGTCTCGGAATGTTTATTTTCTTTGGAAGTGCACTCAAAACAGATCCTACATTCGGGGGCATGGCTTCAGATAATCTTATCTATTTTATAATTATCGGTCTTGCCGGTGTAAATTTCATTTGCGAATTTATTTTAAATGTAGTTCTCTGCCCTCTTCTTGCCAAAGCTCTTTATTCAACAAAAATGTTTAAATAGACGATAATTACATATAAAAAGATAGGAACATCTTCGCAGTTCCGATTATTTCGGCGGCAAGGATGTTCCTTTTTGAATCTATATGATATTTCTTTATTACTCAAGTATGTTAGTGGTTATGTAATCGACACCCCAAGAAATAAGACGCTGTGCGTCCTCAGGATTATCGACAGTCCAACAGTTAACGGATATGCCGAGAGAATGACACAATTTTACTCTTTCTTCTGTAAGCTGTCCGAAGTGAATATCGAGATCCATACCTCGTTTTTCAAGCATTTCGGGAAGCTCATCATACCACGTGCTTCTGAGATATTGGCATTTTTGTTTTGGCAATACTTCTCGAATAAGATCAAGATTTTCACGTGTGAATGAAATAAAACATGTATTATCAAGGTATTCCGCTTTTTCGAAAATTTCAACTATTTCCTTAATCTCATCGATATTATATGTGGGCTTAAGCTCCGGCACACATATTTTACCGTAATTTTTACAGATTTTAACATACTCATAAGCAGTGGAAATAATAATTTCCGCTCTGTCGGAAAGCCCATCTTTGTTTTTGAACGTAAGTTTGCGGAGCTGATTAAGATTTGATTGTTCAATAACAAGATCAACTTCGCAAACACGACCCGTTCTTCCATCATGAATACATACGTAGTTGTTATCCAATGTTTTGTGAATATCGGTTTCAACGCCGAAATAAGTTCGATTTCCCGCCGCTATAAAAGATGCCGCCGTATTTTCACATTCAAGACCGCTGACACCACGGTGTGCAATGAATTTAGTTGCTCCCTTTTCAGCGATTTTTATAGTATTTTCGCTCATGTAAGTCTCCTTTAAATAAATATTTGTCAACAACATTACGCCATTTCGATTTCTTTATTATAAAGTAACGTGTTAATTAAATTGACCGAATGAACAGTATATGCCGCCCAAATAATCGTTACCACCGAGTTAACTGCAATTATTGCTTCAATATCGACAAGCAGATACAAATACATTGCAGCAAAAACAAAATTGATTATTGTGAGTATAGTCGTTAAAAGAAGCTTGCCGCCGATTGTATTGTAAATCTCTATATCTCGGTTTTTCT
>JAZODB010000132.1:0-9427 GCA_045596785.1 Eubacteriales bacterium | reverse complement strand
GGCGAGAGGAACTCTCGCGGCCTTTTCAAAGGCTCGTGGGGTCTCGGGGTAAAACCCCGAGTCGAGCTTCGCAAAGCTCGAAAAGCCCGGGGAGACGGGAAAAGTTCCTCTTTTTGCTTTTTTTTCCTCCTCGCTAAAGGAGAAAAAGAAGGAATAAATGATTTGCATACACAAAAAGGGATGTCGCATTTTTGGATAAATTATCCTTAATGCGACAACCCCGTTTTGTCACATTTTGCTTTCATTGTAAAATTGTAATCTTTAATATTTTTTAATCTTAAATTAAAATATTTTAATCTTACCTTTATTGACATTGTCTTTATATTATAGTATAATACAACTGTATTAATACAAGTGACACACTTGACATCAAGGGAACGATTATGAAATATATTTACATACTGCTTACACGCTCAAATTCCATACCATCAAAAATCATCGGAAAGTTTACATCAGGTTCCTTCACTCACGCTTCGATAGCATTTGAGGATAGTATTCCTGTAATGTACTCGTTTGCGAGAAAATATCAAATAGCGCCTTTTCCGGCAGGACTTGTTGAAGAGCACATCGATCTCGGATTTTACAAAAGCCAAGGGAATATTCCCTGCGCTCTTCTGAGGATTGCTGTCGATGAAAAAACCTACGATAAAGCGAAACGAAAAGTAAACGATATGCTTCTCCGAAAAAGTGAATTTCATTACAGCTTACTCGGAGTGATTTTCTGCAAAATGCATATCGCTCTCTCATTTCCCAAATACTATTTCTGCTCGCAATTTGTCGGAGAAGTACTGTCTTACAGCGGCGCGGCAGTACTGCCGAAGAAAGCTTCACTCATGCGTCCTTCCGACTTCTTTGATATGGACTGCACAACTTGTGTTTATTACGGCGGTCTTATACAACTTGCAATGATGCGAAATAACCCTGAATTATTATCAAAGCCAATTGATATTCCCACATAAAAAAGAGGAAAATATGTCACTCAAGAAAAAAAGGCTGTTCGCAATATTGGCAGTACTCATATATTTATGCCTATGCGCAATTGTTTTTGTATATGTCGGAAAGCCGTTTATTTCTATGATGAACGAGCCCGGCAAATTCCGCGAGTGGACAGCGAATCGCGGAATCTTCGGACCTGTAATATTTTTTGTAATGTTTGTGCTTCAGATTTTTTTTGCGATAATTCCTGGGGAGCCTTTCGAAATTGCAGCGGGATATACATTCGGTGCAATCGTCGGAACTTTGCTGTGCGCAGCATCTGTGATTGTCGGACAACTTATCATTTTTATACTTGTCCGTAAATTCGGTACTCGTGCGCTGGAACTTTTTATCTCACACAAAAAAATAAACTCTTTCAAGTTTATAAATAACTCTGAATTCTCGCTCAAGCTTATTTTCCTGCTCTACCTGATACCCGGAATCCCAAAGGATATAATTTCCTACGGTGCCGGTCTGTCAAATATAAGCCTTACATCATATATTATCGTATCAACCGTTGCTCGACTCCCTTCAATAGCAACGTCTACATTCGGCGGTGCCGCTATCGGTGACGGGAAATACTACACAGCCGCAATAATTTTTGCCGTAACAGCGGTTATAAGTCTTGCGAGTTTTATAATACACATGAAAAAACAACAAAAAACGTAGAAGGTATCGAAAAATATGGTTGAAACAATAAATCTAATCATAATGTTCTTATTTTTCCTTTGTTATTCATATCAATTTATATATGTACCGATTTCTATTTTTATCCGTCCGAAGCCACACAAAGAAGAAAAACTTCACAGTTACGCTGTGCTTATTGCCGCGCGAAACGAGGAAGAAGTAATCGGAAATCTTGTAGACAGCATTAAAGCTCAAGATTATCCCGCGGACCTCATCGATATTTACGTCGTAGCCGATAACTGCACCGACCAAACGGAATATATCGCACGCGCTCACGGAGCATACGTATATTCAAGATTCGACACAACTCACATCGGCAAAGGATATGCACTGAACTATCTTCTGAATAAAATATCTCACGAAAAGCCCGATAAAAAGTATGATGCATACATGGTTTTCGATGCGGACAACATTCTTGCAAAAAACTACATCACGGAAATGAACAAAACTCTGTCCGACGGAATTGAAATTGCAACAAGCTACCGAAATACGAAAAATTACGGAGACAACTGGATTTCTGCGGGATACGGACTTTGGTTTATCAAGGATTCAAAGTATCTCAACCACTCAAGAATGATTCTCGGGACAAGCTGTGCGGTAGCGGGCACAGGATTCATGTTTTCTGACAGGATTCTCAAAAAATACGGCGGTTGGAATTTCTTTCTTCTTTCCGAGGATACGGAATTTTCAATCGCAGCCATTACCGACGGAGAAAAAATCGGATACTGCCCCACAGCGGTTTTGTTTGACGAACAGCCCACCGTCTTCCGTCAGTCGTGGAGACAGCGTCTCCGTTGGGCGCGCGGATATCTCCAAGTGTTTGTAAAATACGGGAAACAGCTTATCTCCGGAATTTTTCACGGCAGCTTCTCATGCTTTGATATGACTATGAATATTATGCCCGCGGCACTGCTCACAGGTGTCAGCTTTGTCGTAAATCTAACAGCCGCTATCGTGAATTTTGTAACCCTCGGAAGTCTCACATTTCTTGCTGTGTCTATGATTCAAATGCTGAGCAGTATATATCTCACATTCTTTATGCTCGGCTTATTGACAACAATCACCGAGTGGAAAAACATATACGCCTCGGCTTTCAAAAAGATTCTGTATATTTTCACATTTCCCATATTTATGCTGACATATGTGCCGATAGGAGTAGTCTCACTTTTCAAAAAAGCGGAATGGCATCCAATAAAGCACAGCAGACAGGTAAGCCTTGATGACATTACCGGAATAAACAAAAAATAAAGCAAACAGCAACTTTTTCCGATATCGGTCAAAGTTGCTGTTTTATTTTTGATTTGCATTCAAATCACTTTTTAAATATTCCTCAATTTCGTTTTGTGTTCTCACTGATAAAATGGAATTTATGATTTTCTTTTTTTAACAAAAGCACTCATCAGCATTGCGACAATGCCAATAACAAGATAGCAAACGCAATATAGCATGAAAGCAGGTTCGCCCATTGCAAAGAACAACCATGTACCTGCTAAAAACAACCCTGCTGTAATAATCGGAAGTATCCAAAGTTGTTTGATATTTTTGCCAGCGAATACACCGCACACAGCAGAAAACAACGGATTAAGTGCAAAAAACAGAATAAAGCAAATTGCCATTCCTGCACTTCCTGCAAATGTAACTGCCAGCCAAGGACATCCTATCATCAAAAGTATTGCCAATACTATCCAAGTAATTGCTTTTTTCATGTAATCACACACCTTTATCAAAATCTGATTTGTCGTTCCGTTATTCGGGAATACTTCCTCAAATTGGGACTTAAATTTCAATCATTTCCTTGGGGCAGTTTGTAAGATTGCGCTTGCCGCCCTTTGTAATGTACAGCATATCTTCAATGCGGCAGCCGTACTTTCCCTCAATATAAATTCCGGGCTCTACGGTGACTATCTGCCCTTCCTTTAAAGTGAGGTCTGCTGTTCTCGGTGACAGATTCGGTGCCTCGTGAATCTCAAGCCCGACACCGTGGCCGAGTCCGTGTCCGAAGCATCCCTCATAACCTGCACCGTCAATTATATCTCTTGCTATTTTGTCCATATCGGCATTGCGAGCGCCCTCGGTAATTGCATCAATTGCGGCAAGCTGCGCTCTGAGAACCGTATCATACAGTTTTTTCATGTCGGAATCAGCCTTCCCTATAACAATTGTCCGAGTCATATCGGAGTGATATCCGTTAATCACGGCACCGTAATCCATCGTAAGAAACCCTTTTTCAAGCTTTGTCTTTCGCGGTACTCCATGAGGTCTTGATGAAGCTGTTCCCGACACAGCAATCGTATAGAATGACGGCTTGTCACTCCCGTTCTTCTTCATATAATATTCAAGCTCGGCGGCAACATCCATCTCGGTCATATCATAAGTTATAGCTTTTACGATATGTTCAAATGCACCTTCGGCAATTCTCTGAGCAGCAACGATGCAATCAACCTCATCCTCGGTTTTATACGAGCGAAGCTCCGTGAAAAGTCTACCGATAGGGCAAAGATCAACATTCATTCCGTTAATGTCTTTTTTGATTGACTCAAGCTGTGCATATGTCAAGGAAATGTCCTCAAAGCCGAGAGTCTTTATTCCAAGCTCTCCGACAATCTCGCGAAGAGTAGGTTTGCCGGGAAGAAAGACATCACACATAGAAGTAGCTTCTGCACGCGCGGCTTCAATATATCTGAAATCCGCAAACAAATATGCTCGCTCACGCCCTATAAGCATCCATCCGTCAGGGTTGTCAAACTCCGACATATACAAATAATTTTCAGCAGAATTGACATATATGGCATCAAGTCCGAGTCTTTCCATTTCTGCGCGAAGTACCGCGTAGCGGCTTTCCATTTTATTCATATAAGTTACCTCTTGTTTTAAGAAATTTTTCAACATAAGGCTTTTCTATCAATCTTTTGAATCTGAAGAAAGCATTTTTTTTATCTTTTATCGGCGGCACTATAAAACAGTACAGTCCGGCTGAATTGGCACATGCGGCATCGGTGAGAAGCTGATCTCCGAGAAATACTGTTTCGGTCGGATGTGCTCCGAGCTCAGCCATAATGAGCTTAAGTTTTCCGCAAAACGGCTTGTGCGCCTTTGAATAAGCCGCATAACCGAAATCCCGATTGAAAAGACTTACTCTATTTTCATTATTGTTTGACAAAAATGCCACTGTGATTCCGGCGTCGTTCATTCTTCGGCACCACTCCACAACATTTATCGGCGGTGTCATATCATCATATGTAGCAAGCGTGTTGTCGATATCACATATGATGTACTTTTTACCGAGAGACATAAGGTGTTCGGGCGTTACATCCTCAAACCGTGAAGGCATTTCATTTGGCATAAGAAGTTTTTCAAATATCATTTTACACGCTCCAACATTTTCAGTTTTATTTTCTCAATTCTCTGCCCTATCGTCGGGTGAGTATACTCAATCGCCACTATTACAGGATGGGGATTAAGGTCTGCGAAATTATCGCGGCTCAACTTTGTAAGAGCTGAAATCATGTCATCCCCATAACCCGAATCAACAGCCATAGCATCGGCGCGATATTCGAATTTACGTGAAATAAACGCTAACGGAATGTCTGCCAAAGTCATTATCGGACTTAAAACCCCACTCGTCATTGTAATAATCGCAAAAACAATGCTGACATCCTCAAATCCGAAGTCAATCGAAATCTGAGGAATGAGCACAAACGATGCTATAACGGCAACAATCAAAATAATTCTCAAAAGATTATATAGTGTAAGCTTTGCAGTGTCGCGGTAGCGGTAATGCGCAAGCTCGTGTGCAAATACCGCCGCAATTTCACCGTCGGAATAATTATTAACCAGATTATCGTACAGAACAATTTTCTTGAATTTTCCGAGTCCGGTGCAAAAAGCGTTTACTTTTTTCGTGCGCAGCGAGGCATTCATAACAAGAATATCGGAAAGATGATACCCCGCACGACTGAACATAGCTGTCAGGATTTCACGCAATTCACCATCGGGAAGCGGCTCGAATTTATTGAAAATCTTTTGAAATGTCATCGAAAGCATGGAAAAAACAATGATGAAAACCGCAATTACGGCATAAATCGCGACAAACATCCAAAATCCCGCTATTTTATAGACAGCAATAACAAAGCACAGAAGTCCAATATTGATTACGGAATTTATGATAAAGCCCTTGATTTGGTCTCCTGCAAAGGTTTTTACGTTTGAGTTGTTAAAACCGTATTTGCTCTCTATCACTATTTCGCTGTTATATGAAAACGGCAAGGAAATCAAGGTTATAAATACGGAATAAATGAGCATAAGAAGTATCGATTTTACATATTCCCCACCTGGAAGCAAATAATAAAGCGTGGAGAACACATCAGTCGAAAACATTGCTATCGTAACGGCAAACTCGAAAATTTTCTCAACCATGCCTGCCTTTGCGCGCTCAGCGGAATACCGAGTCCATTTGACGTAATCATTATCATCGTAAATATGACGGACACTTTCAGGCAAAGGCTTCTTTTTCTGACTCAAAGACAGAAAATACGTCACCATATCATAAGCAAAACCGAGTGCAAGCACGAGTAATAATATTATTTTATACATCCCAAAAACACCATACCTTGTGAAAAATCAAAGCTCCGCAGCCGCACCCGAATCAGCGCTCTGCATTATCATCACATACAGCTGTGATTTCGGCTTTTTTTGTATTCTTTATCGACTGAGCATATCCCGATGCATGTACATGCCATTTGGAAAGCATTGCAACTTTAATCATAACAATCTCCTTTAATTTAATAAATTTTTATTGATTTCACCTGAACATCATTATTTTATTATCTTATAGATTAAGGGAGTGAGCGACGGCTTGCAGTCGGAAATCTCAACGGATGACAGCATTTTTTCCGCCGCCGTACCGAGCTTCGACTCATCGGATGTGTACAAAGCGGCAATGCACTCGCCCTCCGAAACATAATCACCCGTTTCACAATTAAGCACTATTCCTGCCGACAAATCGGGAACGTCATCTTTGAAAACTCTACCCGCACCGAGCATACATGCGGTCTTACCGATATCCTCGGCGTTCATGTAAGAGATATAGCCGGATGACTTCGCATAAATCTCACGCTTGAAGCTTCCGATATTAAGTTTATCACCTTCAATAACCGAAATATCTCCGCCCTGAGCCTCTATCCATTCGAGAAATTTCGCGTAAGCCGACCCATCGGATATTGCGCGGCGCACCCTTGCTTCCGCTTCGGCGTGAGGCAAGTCAAGAGAAAGCGAAACCATTTCCGAAGCAAGTGCAACACAAATTTCGTAAAGTGCCCCTTTATTCTCTCCGCGCAGAACGGATACAGCCTCTATCACCTCAAGCGAATTTCCGATATTCCTTCCGAGCGGCTTATCCATGTCGGTTATCATCGCACACATGCGCCTGCCGTTAATTTTGCCGATTTCAACCATCTTCTCGGCGAGAGTGTTCGCTTCATCGGGAGTTTTCATAAAAGCTCCGCTTCCGTATTTTACGTCGAGCACTATCGATTCCGCTCCGGAAGCAAGCTTTTTCGACATAATACTCGATGCAATGAGCGGAACAGAGTCAACCGTAGCCGTAACATCACGCAGAGCGTATAATTTTTTATCCGCAGGAGCAAGATTCCCCGTTTGTCCTGTTACGGCAATTCCTATACTTTTTACCTGTGCCATAAATTCTTCGGGAGTAAGCGAAGTGCGATATCCGGGAATAGACTCAAGCTTATCAATCGTACCCCCCGTATGACCGAGCCCTCTGCCCGACATTTTTGCCACAGTGCATCCAAGTGAGGCGGCTGTCGGTGCCACAATAAGTGTTGTTTTGTCCCCAACCCCTCCCGTACTGTGCTTGTCTACGGTGTGGAGCAAGGAGTCGAGAGCCACTGTATCGCCGGAGTTCATCATATGGTAGGTTAGTGAAGCACATTCACTGTCGCTCATTCCGGAAAAGCAAACCGCCATACAGAACGCCGCGGCTTGATAATCCGGAATTTTTCCGCTTGAATATCCGTCAACAAAAAATTTAATTTCATCATCGGAAATTGGCTCGCCGCGCCTTTTTTTTAAAATCACATCATACATCAGCATTCTATTTTCCCCCTATTCTGTGCTATCGCACATTTTACATTTATTTTCCGATATCTGCCGCACCGAATGAAAGAGGCATAATTTCGTCAAACATGTATTCGATAATGTCATTTCCGTCTGAAAAATACAGCTTGAAATCCGCTCCGCAGAATTCACTCATAACCTGACGGCAAACTCCGCACGGATAAGTAAAGGATGTAAGCTTTCCGTCGATTCCTCCTACTATGGCAATAGCTTTGAATTCTCGCTCTCCGCTGCTTACAGCTGAGAAAAAAGCCACCCTTTCAGCACAAACGGTAGGAGTGTATGCCGCGTTTTCAATATTACACCCAACGTAAACCTTACCGCTTGATGCAAGGAGTGCCGCTCCAACCTTAAATCCCGAATATGGAGCATATGCCTTTGACATCATCTCAGCAGCCATACTCACAAGCTCATTTTTTTCAATAAATTTCATAAAATTCCCTCATTTCATAGTAATGTACTCATGTTATTGTGCATCATTCTCTTTCGGAAGCACTGTCACATCCATATCATCGTTTTCCTCGAAAAGTGCCGCTTTGACATCAGATTCCGTAATTTTCATGAGGTCATCACGAGAGACATCTTTCTTTTCCGCAATTCGATTAGCCTGCTCTGTGAGAATTTTTTCGAATATATTGCGAACGCCACGCGCGTTGCCGAATTCTCCTGCCGCCTCCGATACCGCCTTCAGATATTCTTCGACAGCCTTCTCTGCCTCAGAATCAAGCACGTAAAAACCTTTTGAGCAGTTGAGTTTGAATATAGCGAACATTTCCTCTGCCGAATAATCGGCAAAATCAATGTACTTATTAAATCGTGAACGAAGTCCGGGGTTTGAATCAATAAAGTCCTCCATAAGCTCTATGTAACCCGCCACAATAACAACAAGATCGTCTCGGTTGTCCTCCATAGCCTTCAGTATAGTATCAACCGCCTCAAATCCGAAATCATTCTCGGTTTTGGAAGTCAGTGTATACGCCTCGTCAATAAACAGCACGCTTCCCTTAGCTTCCTCAAGTATCTTTGAGGTTTTTATTGCAGTCTGACCGATGTACCCTGCAACAAGTCCGCTTCTGTCAACCTCCACAAGTTTTCCTACCGAAAGAAGTCCGAGAGAATGATAAACACGCGCCATAAATCTCGCTATCATCGTTTTTCCTGTGCCGGGATTCCCCGAAAAAACCATGTGAAGCGACATATCCGTATTTGGAAGATTATTGTCAATACGCAGCTTGTAGACCGTTGCCATATTGATAAGGTTTCGCACCTCTTTTTTCACTTCTCCAAGACCAATATATGAATCAAGTTCTTTTTTCAGGTCGTCTATATTCTCCTTTTCGGGAAGTTTTTCATCCGCAGTCTCAGACGGTGCTCCGCCGTCTCCGCCGTCAGATGCTATTATCACATCGTTATCCGTCTTGTCAGCAGTGCGCTCAACGGTAATTCTCTCTGTACCCTCGTGCTTCGCTGGGTTTATATCTTTATTGTTTGTTCTGTTTGATGCTGACGTATTTCTTGAGCTTCCCCAAATATCGTCACTCAGGCGCTTGATGTTATTCTCGGTCATTTTCTTTATCAATTCAAGCTGCATTGATATAATTTCGTCTTTTTTATCTTCCATTTTTTCATC
>JAZODB010000131.1:0-5862 GCA_045596785.1 Eubacteriales bacterium | reverse complement strand
TTACGTAAACACATACATCTCAAAAATAAAGATAAATACTTTCCTATCCCTTAACCACATAAAAAAATCATCCTCTTCCTTCAATCACAATAATAACAATCAAAAAATAAAATTAGCCTTAAATGTTTTTCACAAATCAGTCTCGCGATATGTAAATATCCTGTCACATAAAGTCTACAATGATATTTTAACTTATACAGTATAAAAAATCAATAATATTTTATTAATTCATAAACTCTTTACGAAAATATTAATCCCATTTTTGCTTTTATAAGGAAATAAACTAACCCTGTTTTCATAAAAAGTTACAATTATTAATATTCTACTATGGAAATTACGAATCGTATGTGTTATAATAAAGAGAAGTGTATAATCATAAAATGGGTTTATTGTCCCATACTCAGGTCTCACTGAAAGGAATTAATTATGCCGAGATATATAGAAAAAGCAGAAAGACTGACTCTTCCCGTGATACCCTTGCGCGGAATAGTATCTTTTCCATCAATACCGATAAACTTTGAGCTTGAAAGAGATATATCAAAAAACGCATGTCAAGCCGCAAGTGAGCGCGACATGCTCGTACTTCTTTTGACTCAAAAAGATATCAGTACAGAAGAACCGAACATTTCCGATATGTATCAGGTCGGTTGTGTGGCAAGAATAAAGCAAACCCTCCGCAAGCCTCAGAGCGAAACTATCAGAGTTGTGGCTGAAGGGCTCTGCCGCGCTACTGTTATGTCTCTAAAAAATGAGAACGGATATCTTACAGCTGATGTTATTTCAAAGACCATAACGGGAGACTTTTCCGCAAACGATCTGCGAACCGAAGCAATAATAACAGAAATTATGAACACACTCGAAGAAATGCTTCGATATCTCCCGACTTTCTCCGACGATTTTGTCCTTACATGCAACTCAATCAAAAATCCCGGACTTCTTTCCGATTTTATTGCCTCAAATGTGTTTGTGCGCTATCAGGATAAAGCAGAAATACTTTCCGTATTTGATCCGATGAAACGCGCCGAAAAGGCAATCATCGTCATGGAAAGCGAAATGAAACTTCTTGCAGCGGAGCTTGATATTCAGCGCAAAGTAAAGCAAGCAATTGATGACAACCAACGCGACTACTATCTTCGCGAACAGCTCAAAGCTATTGAAAGTGAGCTCGGCATAGATGAAGACACAGAAGAACTCACCAGAAAAATGTCAGCCGTAAAGCTCCCCGATGAAGTGAGAGAAAAATTGGAACGCGAGATAATGAAGCTCGGCAAAGCACCGCAAGGCTCACCCGAGGCTGCTGTAATCCGAAATTATATCGAAACCTGCCTTGAGCTGCCATGGGGAAAGAAAACCAAGGACAGAATAGATATTGATGCGGCGCGCCGTATTCTTGATTCTGACCACGACGGGCTCACAAAAATAAAAGAACGTATTCTTGAATATCTTGCCGTAAAGCAACTCAATCCGGAGCTTAAAAACCAAATCATCTGTTTTGTCGGACCTCCCGGTGTCGGAAAAACATCACTCGGTGCTTCTATCGCAAGAGCTATGAAACGAAAATATGTCCGTGTATCGCTCGGCGGAATCCGAGATGAGTCCGACATACGCGGTCACAGAAAAACATATGTCGGCTCAATGCCCGGAAGAATTATAGCCGCGCTTTCTCAATGCGGCTCTATGAATCCCGTTATGCTTCTTGATGAGGTTGATAAAATGTGCCGTGATGCACACGGAGATCCATCATCGGCGCTTCTTGAAGTGCTCGACGGAGAACAAAACAAAACATTCCGCGACCATTTTATAGAGCTTCCGGTAGATCTCTCCGACTGCATGTTCATAGCAACCGCAAACACGCTTGATACTGTTCCTCGCCCGCTTATCGACCGCATGGAAATTATTGAGCTTAACACCTACACGCCATCGGAAAAGCTGGCAATAGCAAAAAATCATCTGATTCCGAAGCAGCTCAAGAGACACGGCCTTTCCCGTAGAATTTTAAAAATCACCGATAACGCAATACGTGAAATTATTTCAGGATATACCCGTGAATCAGGCGTGAGAAATCTCGAACGCGAAATTGCAGCACTATGTCGTAAGGCCGCAAAAAGAATCGTAGAAGAAGGCTGTAAGAACGTCTCGGCAGATGCATGTGACATGGAAAAATATCTCGGTCCACGCAAATTCATTGACGAAAACATGACAAAGCAAAACCTCATCGGTGTTACAAACGGACTTGCATATACAGAAGTCGGCGGAGATCTTCTCAAAGTCGAGGCACTTGCAGTAGATGGTAACGGAAAAATCGAGCTCACCGGAACGCTTGGCGATGTGATGAAAGAATCCGCAAAAATAGCGGTGACATACATTCGTGCAAACTGTGACAAATTCGGAATCCCTTCGAATTTTTATAAAACAAAGGATATTCACATTCATGTGCCCGAAGGTGCGGTCCCGAAAGACGGTCCGAGTGCAGGAGTTACAATGACAACCTCACTTATAAGTGCATTATCCGGAATCCCTATACGTCATGACATAGCAATGACAGGAGAAATAACTCTCACCGGGCGTGTAATTGCAATCGGTGGACTCAAAGAAAAGTCAACAGCCGCATATACACTCGGAATCCGTACAATACTTATCCCGCGAGATAATGTCCGCGATTTGCGTGAAATTGATCAAGCAATTGCAGCTGAAGTAAATTTTATTCCCTGCGATACTCTTTGTGACGTCTTGGAAATTGCACTTGTCAAATCAGAGAAGCAATCAGTTTCGATGTCCGAAAAACACATTGATCATTCCGAAGAGAAAAAGGATGACATCGGGGGAGTGATTTGCCCTCCCGGAGCAAACAGAATTTACGGCACATTATAAAGGTGAATTATGAAGCCTAATTTAAACAATGCAACATTAAAGATATCTGCGGGACTTTTAAAACAGTTCCCCTCCGACAGATTGCCGCAAGTGGCATTTTCAGGGCGCTCAAACGTCGGAAAAAGCTCTCTGATAAACTCATTGCTCGGAAGAAAAAATCTTGCCAGAGTCAGTGGAGAACCCGGAAAAACCATTACAATCAATTTCTATGATATAGATAAAAAACTGTATCTCGTGGACTTACCGGGATACGGATATGCAAAACGCACATTTGAAGATAAAAAACGCTGGTCAGCACTGACAGACGGTTATTTCACAAATAACAGCAACATTGACTCGCTGAGGCTTGTGTGCCAACTTATCGACAGCAGAACAGGGCCTACGTCCGATGATATCGACATGCTTTATTATCTGCGCGAAGTACAGCTTCCGCATATAATAATCGCAACAAAAACCGATAAACTGAACTCCTCCGAAACTCGTGAATTTCAAAATTTCGTAAGCGAAAATAACATTACAAAAAACCTGCCTCTTATAATGTACTCCGCCAAAACAAATGCCGGAAGAAACGAGCTTTGGAATCATATTTATACTTCATGCGAAGTTTGATATTTCAAGCTTCATTCATCCATCAGGAGGTAAAAATTGTTTGAAAATCTGACCGAAACACTGATTGAGCTTCTTTTTGTTATTCCGTGTGTTATGATTGCCCTCACTGTTCATGAGGTCGCACACGGATATATGGCGTTTAAGCTCGGAGATCCGACAGCAAGAAATCTCGGACGTCTCACACTGAATCCATTAAAGCATATTGATCCGATAGGTACCCTGTGCATGGTGCTCTTTCATTTCGGATGGGCGCGTCCTGTACCGATAAACAGTCGGCACTTCAAAAAGCCGCGCCGAGACATGGCACTCACAGCCGCAGCAGGGCCTTTATCCAATATAATAATGGCGTTTGCCGGTGTTCTTGTACGCCAGATTCTTATTGTAATTTTCGATGCATTTCCTGCCCACAGCCAATTCACGGCATACATTCAATACGCTGCGGTCACACTCGCAACATATTTCCATTTACTGAATTTATCACTCGGCTTATTCAATTTGATTCCCGTTCCTCCTCTTGACGGCTCGCGTATCTTCCTTGTCTTTCTTCCCGCCAAATACTACTTCGGAATCATGAAGTACGAACGTTACATTCAGCTTGCGCTTCTCGTTCTTTTATGGACTAATATCATAACAGTTCCTCTGTCAACTCTCGTAAATTTGATATCGCGCGGTATGATGTTTATAGTCAACCTGATACCGTTTCTTTGATAAAATATGGATATAATAAATTACAAACTCGACGTATTTGAGGGCCCTCTCGATTTACTGCTCTCTCTTGTTATTAAAAACAAAATGAAAATCGATGATATCCCGATAGACATACTCTGCGCTCAGTACATGGACTACATTCGCATGGCATCGGAGCAAAGCATAGAGCTTGCGTGTGAATTTCTTTATATGGCAAGCGAGCTTATGCTCATAAAAAGTCGAATGCTTCTTCCTCGCGACGATACAAAGGATGAAGATCCGCGACAGTCTCTCGTTGACGCAATACTTGAGTATCAAAAAGCAAAGCTTGCCGCATCTGAGCTTTCAGACCAATACCTTGAGAGAATGGTAAAGGAACAGGATGACATATCTCCCGATCGCTCTTATGTGGCAGACCATTCATCAGAATTACTTTGCACCGCGCTTCTTCATGTTTTAAGCGAGGTAAAACTGAACAACACAGATGTAAAAGACAAATTTGCCGAAATAGTAAAGGCTCCGATAATCCCTGTCGAAACCGTTATGACAGAGCTTATTTCAAAACTGCACAACGGAAGCATATACCTTGACGAATACTTTAACTCATGCGACTCGCGCACGGAAATTATTGCAAAATTTATCGGAATACTTGAGCTTATGAAAACACACATCATTTCGATTGAAAGTGATGATGAAGCCGGAACGGGAGTCACAAATATTCTTTCACATATAAAAATAAATTTACTTTCATCGGAAACGAAAGTTATTTCCGTATCTCTTGATTCTTATTAATACAGGTATACAATGGATAATTCAAAACAACAAATTTCACTTTATTCTGAACCTGAACGTCAGATAGAAAATTGCTTTGCAGTAATAGAAGCGTGTCTTTTTGCCGCAGGTCACCCTCTCACATATGTACGCCTCGGTGAGGTTTTAAATCTCAGTGCGGAAGAATGCCGAAATACTGTTGAAAAAATGTCCGTAATTTACAACGACAGCAGCACACTGCCGCGAGGTATTATTCTTGTAATGTTCCCGGACTCATGTCAACTTTGTACACGCGAAGAGTATGCGGGCAATATAAAAACCGCACTCGGGATAAAACGCGGAGGACATTTGTCCCAGTCCCTTCTTGAGGTTCTCGCAATAATTGCATACAACCAGCCCACAACACGTACCTTTGTTGATACAGTCCGAGGAGTTGAATCAAGCTATGCCGTAAACTCTCTGATTGAAAAGAATCTCATCGAACCTTGCGGTAAGCTTGATGCACCCGGAAGACCTACACTTTACCGTACAACAAATGACTTCCTGCGTGTATTCGGGCTAAACTCTCTCGACTCCCTCCCAAAAGTCAAGCTGAAAAACGATATGGGAGAAATTGTAGAGCTTTCTGCGCCGATTGATAATCACGAAAATTTAGGCGAGTGATAAATTTTAAACGGAGGTTAAAATATGACGGCAATTTTGGTTATACTCTGTATTGTTTTGTTTTTTGCACTCATATTTTCACTCCGAATAAAACTTTTTATTCGACTTACAGATTCTCTTCTTGTCCGTGCAGGACTCGGTCCCGTTATTTTTACACTTGTTCCGCAAAAAAAGAAAAAAATAAAGATATCGGATTTCACTTATAAAAAACATCAAAAACGAATTGCGCTTGAAGTCGGATCGTAGCCATGTCGTTCTGTG
>JAZODB010000130.1:0-2224 GCA_045596785.1 Eubacteriales bacterium | reverse complement strand
TTTATCTAAAACCCATATGAAAAAAAACTTTGTTATGCTTCTTTCGGCAATATGTGCCGAAGGAATTATGACAGCATGCTACTTCATCTACGAAGCAACTGTGCTCGGATATGGTTATTCTGCCGCTCTCAATATCCCGTTTAATTTAATTCAGGGAGCAGTAAATATTATCCTCGCAATTTTGCTCTATGAGATAATCAAGCGCACAAAATTACTCTCGAAATATTCTGTTAAATAATATTTAAACAAAAACGGCTGTCAAACTCAGCATAGGTAGTTTGACAGCCATTTTCTTTATATTCCGAGAGTCTCTGCCGTAATTTCGTCTCCGTCAGAGCAGATAAAATATTCTGCTTCGTTTTCTTGAAGCGTGTACACTCCAAAAAAATCCTGATTTGAAATCGCGGCATGGGCACCACGCGGAAAATTGAGTCTGAGCTTTCCTTTACGAACCGCCGCAACTGCGATTTTAATATTCCCTATTTCATACGGATATCTTAAGTAAACAATATGCTCATCCGTCAATGAAATAAGCCTGAACAACCCATCTCGGAAAACCGAATTTTCGCATCTGATACGACCGATTTTGCGGTAATGACTGAGTATATTCTGATTAATATTCTCCCAAGGAAAAGGTTTTCTGCAAAACGGATCACGGTATCCCTCAAGACCTGCCTCATCTCCGTAAAAAACACACGGAATTCCGGGAAGCCCCGCTATAATCGAATACGCAAGCATAAGCAAGGCGGAAGCTCGCCTCCTTTGCTCATCGGTCATACACAATTTCGAGAGAGCAGCGTTCGTCTTGTCACCCGCCTCCTCTCCTCCAAGCAAAGTAATAATTCTCTCCGTATCGTGAGTTCCCAGAAAATTCATAAGATTGTCAGAAGAACATTTCGGATACCTCCTGTACGTACCCTCAGTATATCGTCTGAACAACTCGCAGTTTCCGTTTTTCACATACTCGATCACTGCGTTTCTCAGCGGATAATTCATTACCGAATCAAGCTCTCCTCCGCAAAGGTAGCTTCTTCTTTTTCCGTAGCTCACCTTATCGGTGGCATCCTCCCAAACTTCGCCGATTATAACGCCGTCACTATTCCGCTTCTTTACAGCTGAACGAAATTTCTTCAGAAAATTTTCCGAAAGCTCATCTGCAACATCGAGACGCCATCCGAAAACCCCAATGCTCATCCACTTGTCAACAACATTTTCGAAAATAAAATTCCCAAAATTCGAATTATCACTGTCAACGCGCGGCAAAATCTTTACGCCCCACCAACACTCATAATCGTCGCAACTTGTGCCGAATTTATACCACTGTCTGTAAGGCGAGCTTTCGTTTTTATATGCACCGACAGACTGATATCTTCCGTATTTGTTAAAGTAAACACTGTCAGCTCCTGTGTGATTAAAAACCCCGTCAAGAATAATATTTATTCCGTGTGACCTTGCCGCACGACATAGCTCCGCAAGCGCAATATTTCCGCCAAACATGGAATCAACATTCAGATAATCTCCAACATCATATTTGTGATTGGAGTATGCGTCAAAAACAGGAGACAAATATATCGTTTTAACGCCGAGTGATGATATATAATCGAGTTTTTCGATAATTCCGTATAAATCGCCGCCGAAAAACACATTATTTTCAACCTCGGCTCCGGGGTATTCCCCAAACTGCGGAACACCTCCATTCCAATCGGGATTCAAAACAGCGTCCTTCTTCACACCGCACATTCCGCTTCTTCTGAATCTGTCAACAAAAACATGATATATAACTCCATCTCTGAACGCGGAAGAAGTATTATAATCCGCACGATATATGAGAAGCTGTCTTTCTCCAATTGAATTTTCTATTATACACAGCTCTGTCGGATTCTCTCCCCCAAGTTCAATTTCCCTATCATCAAAGTAAAGAGAATAATGATAGTATAAAAGCCCCTCCTCGCTAAGCCCCCACTCTCCGAGAAGCCGTGCGAAATCAATATCAATCGAAAATACCAAATCCTCTGAGCTCGACATACAATTGTCGAGCATAAGCGGAAATGATTTTCTCACCTCAAATCCGTCATTCCAACCATCCGCGTGCACTACCATATTAACTCCGCGAGGATGTGCATCGCACTTTAATTTCAAGGTGAAGCGGACAAAGCCGCTGCTCGGAAAAGCTCCGAACAGTGACATATCCCGCGATTTATTCAAATCAAATTTATATTCTCTG
>JAZODB010000129.1:0-2147 GCA_045596785.1 Eubacteriales bacterium | reverse complement strand
AAATATCTGTATTAGACTGCACCTTCCCTTACTGCGGAAAGGAATCATATGAACACCTTGAAATATTCTGAACTCAAATGGCTGTTTGGCAGTTTGTCCGTTCTCCTGCGTTCGGGACTCGGAACTGCCGACAGTCTGAATCTGCTGTCTGAAGAATCGAAGTCACTTCACCTATTGCTTCTTGCAATGCAAGAGAATGCCGACAGCGGG
The DNA here is from genome assembly GCA_045596785.1 of Eubacteriales bacterium. GTDB lineage: Bacteria > Bacillota > Clostridia > Oscillospirales > CAG-272 > UMGS1696. The sequence goes on along the minus strand of JAZODB010000129.1, from coordinate 1,937 downwards.
CTTCCCCTGTCGGAAGTCATGCAGGAAGCGAAGTGCTTCCCTGCATATGCATACGGAATGGTACGGGCGGCAGAGCATACGGGTCATATCGACTCTGTTCTTGCCGCGCTCGCCTCATATTACGCCGAACGGGAACGGATGGAGAGACAGCTCAAGGACAGTCTGTTATATCCTGTTCTGCTCACAGCATGCATGCTCGCCGTAGTAATACTGCTGATAGTCCGTGTGCTTCCGATTTTCGAGGATGTATATGCCTCTCTCGGAGGACAGCTCACGGGACTGTCGGGAAAGCTTCTTGAGCTGTCACAAATATCAGGCAGAATATTCCCTATATTCTGTATTATTTTGACTGCTTTGTTTTTTTGCATATTTCTGTTTCTCACATCATCGACTGTCCGTCGAGCAGTCATTTCGCGTTGGATGCGAAAACACGGAGAACGCGGGCTTACAAAGCTGTGGAATACCGCACATTTCGCCTCGCTTCTCTCTCTCGGTATGCAAAGCGGAATTTCGAACGAGGAGATACTGTCACTCGGCGTTGATTTGTTTTCCGACATTCCGGCGGCGTCAGAATGCTGTCGCCGCTGTCTCACGCTCCTTTCAAACGGAATCGACGTTCCGACAGCATTATCGAAATCAGGCGCTCTTCCCGATACCGCATGCCGTATGCTCTCGCTCGGACTTCGGAACGGAGGAACGGATTCACTCATCAAAGAGATAGCCGCCTCACTAAACGAAGAGGCATCTTATGCACTTGAAAAGCGGATGTCTCTGCTTGGGCCTGCCATCGTATTGACCATGTCACTTCTAATCGGCTGTATTCTGCTCTCCGTACTTCTGCCGCTGATTGACATTCTTTCTCTCATCGGGTGAGCATATGATAAAAAAATGTGCGAAAATCGCTTTGATTGCATCTTTCATATTGCTTCTTGCGATATATGTATATATGCCTATCCGCAGGGAAAGCTCGGCATACCTCAGTCAGCTTGAAGAGGTTCTGAAGCAGGCGGCTGTTTCTTGTTATGCCACCGAGGGTGCATATCCGCCGAGCCTTGAATACATCACGGAGAGGTACGGCATCATTGTCGACAAAAAGCAATGTACTGTCATATACATTCCCACTGCCTCAAATCTTATGCCGGAGATTACCGTTTTGGAGAATAAATCATGAAAAAAAACGGATTCGCAGGAGTCCTCTCCCTGATGACGCTGTTGCTTTTTGCTGTATTTGCGCTTTTTGCCCTTCTCACCATACTGTTCGGTGCAGATACATATAGACATATGCACGAACGTGTCAGACACACGAACGACGCGCGCACAGCCGCAATGTATTTCACAACCCGTCTCAGGCAGGCAGATACAGCCGACAACTTTTATATTGAGGATTTCGAAGGATGCAATGCATTGGTGCTTGCGGAAACCATCGAAGAAACCGTGTACGAAACAAGACTTTACAACAATAACGGATACCTGCACGAGCTGTTTGCCGCGGCAGACAGCACACTGCACCCCTCTGACGGAACTCCGCTCATCCCCATAAACGACGTCGTTTTCTCGATTGACGGAAACAAACTCAACATTGGAATTACCACCGTCGAAGGTGACACACGTGACCTTCAGCTCACAAAACGGAGCGAAGCAGGATGGTATTCATGAAAGGCAAAACCTCGCTTGTGCTTATAGAGCTTGCGGTTATGTTATTCGTGTTCGCTTTGGCATCCGCTCTTTGTATTCATGCTTTCGTCATCGCCGATACGCTCACACAGCGGACAGAGCAAAGGGACTGCGCGGTGATTGCTGTGCAAAATACCGCCGAATCACTCAAAAGCGGACAGTTTTTTAATGCCCATTCGGTTGAAGCATCCGTCGGCGGCTCCGTGGTACTGTACTGCGATGCCACATGGGCACCCATTCCATCAAGTGACAGTCAAAATGCA
>JAZODB010000128.1:0-2619 GCA_045596785.1 Eubacteriales bacterium | reverse complement strand
ATCAAGAAATTCTTGATTATATTTATAGTTTAATATACAATAATTTCATAAGAAAAATTCAAATTTATCATATAAATATAACAATTACGGAGGATAAATATGTCATTGCCTATCGCATTGCAACTCTATTCTGTTCGTGATTCTATGGAAAAAGATTTTGTCGGAACTTAAAAAAAAGTAAAAGAAATGGGATACGATGGGGTTGAATTCGCAAGTTTGTTTGGATTTTCTCCCGAATATGTCAAAGGACTCCTCGACGGTATTGGATTGATACCGGTATACGCTCACGTTCCGCTTGACGAAATGCTCGATGCATCCGTAAAATCGGGAGCTTCATGGGTTGTCGTAGAGCAGGATGAGCCTTCAATGAATCTTTCAAGAATCGAATGCGTCAAGGCAAGCCTTGAATATTTGAAATCCATAGAATGGTAATCCCGCAAACGGTTAAACATATAATCTTCACGCCTCATAATATGCGGCGTCTATAATATTAAAAATAAAGATAGGCGGACAACTCAAATGTCAGATGCAGTTCTCAGTCAATTTAAACAAACATCAGCGAAAGAAAAGAAATCAGAGCCAAAGCGCAAATTAAAGGTCGGTATTATCGGTACCGGTCGGATTGCCGAATCCCATATTCAAAGCTATAAAAATCAGGATGATGTAGAAATCGTTGCTGCGGCAGATCTTATTCCCGGCAAGGCCGAGAAATTCATGGAACGCTTTGGTGTCGAAGGTGTTCACTTCTATCCTTCCCACAAGGAAATGATAGATAATGAAGAACTTGACGCGGTTTCCATATGCACACACTATACACAGCACGCCATCCCGACAATATACGCTCTTGAACATGACATTCCCGTTCTCCTTGAAAAACCCTTTACAGTAACACTTGTGGAAGCAGAAGCTGTTTGCCGTGCAGAAAAAGCAAGCAAGGCATTCGTTTCCGTAGGATTCCAACCTCGCTTCGACGCAAATATGCAGATGATTAAGAAAATCGTCGATTCAGGTGTTCTCGGCAAGATTTATTATATTCAGACAGGCGGTGGTCGACGCCGGGGAATCCCGGGTTCCACATTCATTGAAAAATCCACAGGCGGTATAGGAGCACTCGGTGACATAGGATGCTACTCACTCGACATGGTACTTAACGCTATCGGCTATCCGAAGCCGCTTACCGTTTCCGGTTATGTATCGGATTTCTTCGGCAAAAACCCAAAATACAACGGCGCCGATGCGGCGAGATTCTCTGTTGATGATTTCGGAGCAGCTTTCATACGTCTTGAAGGCGGCATAATTCTCGACTTCAGAATTGCTTGGGCTATGCACGTCAATACCCCAGGTGATACAATTATCTTCGGTACCGAAGGCGCTCTTCGTATTCCTTCAACCGACTGCTGGAACGGTTCTGTCGGCGGTCCCATGACTCTCTATCATGATATTGCAGGGCAGCGTTTAGATACGGTTATTCCGATTCTACAAAATGACGGTAAGGGTGCTCTGTTTGATAAGAAAATCCGCTCCTTCCTTGATGCTGTGTATACAAATGGCCCCGCGCCCGTTCCGACGTCACAGATTCTCTATAACCAAGCTATTATTGACGGTATCAACAAATCTTCTGCGCTCGGTCACGAAATTGAAATCGAATTACACGAAATTTAAAATCAAGAAACATCCTAAAGGTGACACCTGCCACAATCAAGCAGGTGTCACTTTTATTCTGTATTAATCATCCGTCTTAAATTTTCACATAAGATAACCTCAAAGCATAATCATATCAAATTCCCATCAATAGTATTGGCAAACCATAAGTCACATGCTATGATATAGAATATGGCAGTGTGGGAGATACTCTCCTTGACCACACCTAAATCTTTACTAAGTATATCGGTGCGGGTGATGCGATTTTTATGCCTCGGTACTATGACGCATATAAAAAAGAGCACTACTGCTCTGTTGAAGAAAGATTCGGCAAGGATAGCGATGACTATAAAAACGGATACCGTATTACAGAAGAAATTCCCTATATCGCAGGACTTCGCGAGAAGCCGCTACCGATTATTAGCAAGGGATTCAGATATATTCTAACTGTATCGGTATGTGGCAACGCTAAATATAACACAGACGAAAGTGTGGAATTTTTTAAAAAATAACTCCGTCGGAAGAACAGCTTGTCGGATTCGTAACAGCTCCTTGGTTTAAAACTTTACCTGAATATAAAGAAAAATTCGATATGTATTTAGCACTTATGAAAGATGAAAGACAAAAATATTATATTGAATAAGTTATATATACTCGCAGTCTATGCGATATAGTCTGCGGGCGTATATTTTTAAAGATTTAACGATTAAAAAGGAAAAAATGCTTGACAAATGACATGTTATAATGTATAATAAAAAGCGTGCTCAGATAAGCAAGTGCACATAATATGCGGGTATGGCGGAATTGGCAGACGCGATAGATTCAGGTTCTATTGGTCGCAAGGCTGTGCAGGTTCAAGTCCTGTTACCCGCACCATAAAGAGGCTATAAAAAAGATATAGCCACAAAAAACCTCGAGAAAATCGAGGTTTTTTGCTGTTTTCGGGGCAATTTTTCCGTGTAAATTTTTTTGCAAAAA
>JAZODB010000127.1:0-1907 GCA_045596785.1 Eubacteriales bacterium | reverse complement strand
TACTTAACAAAACAAAAACCGACATAACTCTTTCGAGATAGTCGGTTTTTGTTTTGTTGAAAATAAATCAATTAACGTGTCTCAAAACAATGTCGGAAGCTTCTTCAGGAGCAATTGATGACGTAATAACAAGATTTATATCATGAGTTTTCACAAGCTCATCAACCTCACTCAAAAATGTATCAAAGCCATCTTTATCATTCTGACAAATTTTCAATGCAGAGTCAATAAATATATGTGTTACATCATGGTTGCTTGCAAGAATTCCGGATACAAATCCGTAAAGAGACTGACCGTCAGCAATCAAGTATTCATCTGCATCAATAAGACGACACCGATAATTAATTGCGAGCCTCAGCTTATCACCCTTTTCAATACACACAACTGACCCGTTGGTAGCATTCAAAGCGGTATTCACAAGTTCAATCAAAGTTTTTGTTTTTCCGGTTCCTTTTTTTCCGATAATAAGTTTAATCATGTTTTCCTCCGTTTTATAATATTATTTTATTCTTGCTTCAAGTGTTTCTTTATGGTCCTCATATCCGGGTTTGCCGAGCAGTGCGTACATATTTTTCTTATAGGCCTCAACACCGGGTTGATCGAAAGGATTTACTCCGAGCATATATCCCGATACTGCGCATGCAAGTTCAAAGAAATATACCAAATATCCGAATGTATATTCACTTCTGTTTTCAACTTCAATAACAATATTTGGAACACCGCCGTCATTGTGAGCAAACAATGTTCCCGTCATTGCCATTCTGTTTACATCATGAAGGTTCTTGCCGGAAAGAAAATTCAATCCATCAATATTAGCCGTATCATCAGGAATCACAATGTCGTCATTGGACTTTTTAAAGTCTACGACGGTTTCAAACATTGTTCTGAGCCCTTCCTGAATGTACTGACCGAGGGAATGCAAGTCAGTCGAAAAGATAACGGATGATGGATAAAGTCCTTTGTTATCTTTTCCTTCGCTTTCACCGTACAGCTGCTTCCACCACTCACAGAACATCTGAACAGATGGCTCATACGCCGCAAGTATCTCAATTGACTTACCCTTGTTGTACATAATATTGCGGATGGTCGCATATCTGAGACAGTCGTTCGTTTCAACTGATGTATCCGAATATTTGATTCTCGCGTCAGCCGCACCCTGCATCATCAAATCAATGTTTATCCCGGCAACCGCAATCGGAAGAAGTCCGACGGCGCTGAGCACCGAATAACGTCCGCCGATATCATCGGGAACAACAAATGTCTCATATCCTCTTTCGGTTGAAAATTCCTTGAGTTTACCGCGAACACGGTCGGTAGTTACAAAAATTCTTTCGCGAGCACCGTCAACACCGTATTTTTTCTCAAGAAGCTCTCTGAAAATACGGAATGTAACAGCAGGCTCGGTGGTTGTTCCGGATTTGGATATAACATTTACACACACGTTCTTACCCTCGCATATGCTGAGAACATCGGCAAGAGCCGAGGTGCTTATTGTATTTCCGGCAAAGTAAATGTCGGGAGTATCCTTTTTTAAATTATTGTAAAGAGGGGATTTCACAAATTCAATGGCGGCACGTGCGCCGAGATAAGAACCTCCGATACCGATTACCACAAAAACATCGCACATCTTTTTGATTTTTTCGGATGCGGATTTTATTCTTGCAAATTCCTCTTTATCATAATTTACGGGAAGGTCAACCCACCCGAGAAAATCAGAACCGGCACCGTTTTTGTTTTTCACAAGATTATGAGCTGCTTCGGTCACGTGAGATAATTTATCAATTTCCTCTGACGAAACAAATCCGGACAAATATTTTTCATTAAGTTTAACTGACATATTTTATTCTCCTCCATGAATTGCATATGCCATACGGGCAAAATAATCGAATTAGAAAGAAGAAAAATCT
>JAZODB010000126.1:0-3231 GCA_045596785.1 Eubacteriales bacterium | reverse complement strand
AAGTCGGATCGTAGCCATGTCGTTCTGTGAGCCAAGGAGTTGGTAAGACCCATTGTCTTCCTAACCGCTTGGCCTCCGACTTCGCGAATTTTCTCAAGCTCTGTTTTCATATCCACAACAAGATGTGCAATCTCTGCGTTTGCCGCCTTTGAGCCGATTGTGTTAATTTCACGGTTTATCTCCTGAACAAGAAAATCAAGCTTTCTTCCTGCGGATTCTCCGTTTGAAATAATATCGTCAAGAGCCTTGAAGTGTGAGGAAAGTCTGACGAGCTCCTCATCTATTGACGCTTTATCGGCAAATACCGCCGCCTCGGTGAGAATCCTTTGTTCCGATGTCTGCACATCAAAATCACTCAAAAGCTGACGTATTCGCTGTTCGAGCTTTGCAGGATAACCGGCTATATCTGCTTCCGAAAGAGCTTTGATTTTTGCGGCTGAGTTTTTTATTCCGTTTGCTTTTTTCAAAATATCGGCGCACAAATTTTCTCCCTCACGCTCACGCATTTGATTGTATCCGCTGACAGCTTCGGCGAGAACAGCTTTTATATCATTCCAATCCTTTTCCGCGTCATCTTCCGGTTTCTTCACCGTGAACAAATCGCGGTTTGCGGCAACACTCATAACCGATATATCGTCAGATAGTCCAAATGTATCGCGAAGCTTTTTAAGTGCATCAATATATGAACGCGCCGCCTCTGTGTCGAGCATTACCTCTCCGCCGCGTTGCTCTATAACGTCAACCCCGATATATACTTCAACCTTTCCGCGCACTATTCCCGCTTCCGAAAGATATGTTTTTACTTTTTCTTCAAGGAACGAGTACATGCGCGATATTTTGACCGAACAGTCGAGATATCTTGAATTTACACTTTTGATTTCCGCCGTAATATCAAGGGACAAATCCTCTGACATATGGCGAGCGCGCCCGAACGCAGTCATACTTTTCAGCATATTTCATCTCCGTAAGAATAACTTTTTTATTTTCAACAGTCCTGTATTCAGAAACAAAGACCGTAAAGGCCAAAGCCATAACTTCATCTGAATCCTTTCATTTATTATACAATAAAAACAGCCCCGTTGTCAACGAAACGAAGCTATATTTATTAATTATGCACACAACAATTTACTTTGTCAAAAATTTATTGCGCAGCTTGACCATATAAAACGATATGCACAAAGTAAGAGTTATATCAAACAAAACAAAGAATATCGTTCCGAGAAGCATGGTGGTTACAGTGAGAGGAAAATATTCTTCTCCCATATTAAAAACAAACTGACCAAGCACAACACATCCGAGAAGCATAAGGTCAAGAGCGGATATTTTAAGAAACCAAGCAAAAAGCGAACGTAATTTTTCAAAATGCATCTTTATTATAGGATAAAGCGCACCGAACAGAATATATTCGACAGCGTACAGCTTTGACGGCAAAATAATAAGCGAAAGAACCGATGTGGCGGCGAAGTAAATCCATGTCATTTTCTCTCCCGTCTCAACCATAATAATCATAGTCATAAGAGAGCATATCAAAATCACCGAAATATCTAAAACAGTAAGTCCTCCTATATACAGGAAAACCATCGCCAGTGCCGCCATAACGCCGCACAGAGCTATTTTTTTGGTCAAAGTTCTGTTTTTCATAATTCTCCGAGCCCACAAAAAAATGGTGTCAGCAGCATCTCAAAAGATCTCCTCCAAAGCATTCACAGCATGAATCACAACAGATAACCGTAGACAAAGTACCGCAGCAATCGCAATTCCCGACGTTATTGTCAGTTCTGTATGCTCCGCCGTAATTTTGGCTTCTTACCCTCATGCGATTTCTCGCCTCACGATATTCAAAGTTAGTTGGGTCCAAATAACATGCAATCTCAATATAGCGCATCGCATCATAGTAAAATCCGCGGTGTGTAAGGAGACAGCCCTTCAAATAGTTCCATTCTGCGCCGCGGTCACCGGCAGGAGTTGAGTCAATTATCAGTTCAGCCTCGGAGTACTGACCATTTTGAATCATCACCCGAACTTTATAAAATGAAGTCGTTCCGGAGGCTGTATATGTGCTGTAAGATCCGTTTGCCTTTCCGCTATTTTGACGTTCGTCTTGAATAGCAGTGTACGCTTCATTTATTTCTTTCATTATTTCTTCGTATTCTGCCGCTTCAGCCGAACCTGCATAATTGTCCGGATGATATTTTCGTGCAAGGTCACGGTATGCTTTTTTCACCTCGTCATCTGTTGAGGTCCGTGATATTCCGAGCACCTCGTATGGATCTCTCATCAAGTTACAATCCAATCCTTTCCTTTTAGGAAATGTTTTTTTTCATTCTCGCCGTATAGAACATGTTTTACAGTAGTCGGAAGTCCGATGTAAACTATATTTTTAATAATCGGAGTCATAGTATGCGTCTCAGGGAGCAAATTTACCGCTGTCTCAAGCTCTTCAAGTTCAATCGGCACAGCAGTCATAACGCTGTCGCGAACCAAATCCGACATTTCTCCGTTTTGCAATGCCAATTCTCCCCATCCGAGTGCAAGAGGATTATATCTTCCGTGTTTGATATCGGAAACCATGTCATCTGCAGCATCGCATATATATATATACCGACCGATATGTCTGCCAATCTTTGATGCAAGCTCAAACTCATTTCCGCTCAAGCCATATGCAAAAGCATATTCAAGCACCTTGCCGAATGCATCAGCGGTCAAATTGGAGGATGCACATTCATCCTTTTCAAGTTTGGAAAGAGCCTCAAGCAACTCTCCGGTTTCACGTGAAGTATTTCGCGGCAGCACTTTTTCCGAAAGAGTAAGCATCCGCCTTACAAAAGGAGCGGCAAGCACCGCTTTTAAACGCTTAACCCCATGCTCATCCGAAATGTCATCCTCAAGCTTTGCATTTGCAAGAACGGCAGAGATAGCAGCAGTATAGTCAAGGACTTCATTTTCGCACATAATGAGCCGCTTTCGTAAAATATGAGCAGGACATCTGTATTCCTCAAGCTCAGGTTCCGTTCCGCATATCGCCATACGAACAGCCGCAAGAAATACCAAATCATAAGACAATGACAATCTTGAAAATTGTCCCGTCAGCCGACCGATACAGCGGCATAACCCACAATATACCGCTCGATATTTTTCGTAATCGCAGACTTTAAGCTCCGCGATATACGGTTTTACATAACCAAACATAATTCATTTCCAATTATATATACGCTTCCATATCTAGTATGT
>JAZODB010000125.1:0-3364 GCA_045596785.1 Eubacteriales bacterium | reverse complement strand
GCTACGATCCGACTTATAACCGTGACAGACACTTGTCCGCCGGCATTTCCCGCCGTGCCCATAAGCATTGGCATAAAAGCAATAAGAGCAGCGTTTGCTGTAAGTCTTCCCTCAAAATACTGAAGTATTTTGCTTGTAAATATTGAGGAAATCATAAGAAACAAGAGCCACGGGATTCTCTTTCCGCATGTTTCAAGAACACTTGTCATCAAATATGTTTTCTCCGACGGCGTTATAGCCGCCATAATTTCGATATCCTCGGTATTCTCTTCTTCAATGACATCAAGCGCATCGTCTACGGTGATTATACCTACAAGACGTTTTTCCGCATCTGTAACGGGAAGTGCCACAAATCCGTACTTTTGCATACTGCGTACCGCATCTTCCTTATCGTCGAGAACATTTGCGAATATAACATCGGTATTCATGATGTCGCCCACAGTATCTGTGTCATCATATATTATAAGATCCTTTACTGACACAACCCCGACAAGATGCCTTGCCGAATCGGTTACATAGCAGTTATATACGGTTTCCTTATTTATTCCCGAACCCTTAATGTGTTTGAAAACATCATCCCTTGACATCCCGGTTTTCAGCTCCACAAACTCAGTGGTCATGATAGTTCCGGTGCTGTTTTTAGGATATCGCAGTATCATGTTTACCTTTTCTCTTTTTGCCGGAGGAGTATTTTCAATTATCCTCTTTACAACACTTGCCGGCATTTCTTCAATAATGTCTACCGTATCGTCTACAAACAAGCCTGACAACACAGATGACAGCTCATTGTCGGTAAACTCATCGATTAGCGTTTTTTGCACATCACTTTTCATATACGAAAAGCACTCCGCAGCCGTCTCCTTGGGAAGAACTCTGAACAGTACCGTATTATCATCGGCAGGCAATTCGCCGAACAAATCCGCAATATCTGCGGGATGCAATTCCGTAAGCATACATCTGAGGGCAATATAATCCTTTTTGGCAAGAAAGTTCTGAATTTCGGTAATCATATACACCGCCCTCCTTTTTATTTCAACAAATATTATTTAACAGCCGATTTCGCAAGAGCCTTATACTCGTCAAGAGCGACTTTCATATCGGGTGCTTTATATGATGCTGTTCCGATAACAAAATTATTCGCACCCGCCTCAGCACACGCAGCAATTGTATCTCGACCTATTCCTCCGTCAACCTGAATTTCACATTCCGGTTTATTTGCATCAAGATATTCTCTTATTTTTTTAACTTTCGGAAGCATATCAGCCATGAACTTCTGTCCGCCGAAACCGGGTTCAACCGTCATAACGAGTACCATATCGCAGTATTCGACGTATTTGAATGCATCCTCGGCGGGACAGCGAGGTTTAAGCGCCACAGCCGCCGACATTCCCGTTTCCTTTATGTGCTTCAAGGTTTCAAAAAGCTCACTTTCAGGCATAACATCAGAGTGAACCGTTACGGAAGCCGCACCGGATTTCTTCAAGACATCAATATATTTTTCAGGCTTTGCAGTCATCATGTGCACATCAAGAGGAAGAGAGGAAATTTTATGCATCTGCTCGATAATTCCAAAACCAAAACTCATATTCGGAACATATATACCGTCCATAACGTCACAGTGAAGCATATCCGCTCCTGCATTCTCTGTTCGGCGAATCTCGTCACCGAGCTTTGTAAAATCCGCTGCCAAAACAGACGGTGCAATTTTAATTTTCATCTATGTATCCCCCATGTTTATAAAAAAATTTTTATTGACATTTAACTATGATTTTTGATAATCCAATCGGATATCCAATCAAATAAACTTATTTGAAATAAATTATTGAATATCGGCCTTATAAATGAGACTGTCACCGAATAAATTTCGGCATAAACTATGATTGACGGGAAACCGTCTCAAACAGTATACTGAAGCGAAGAGATGCCTTGGATGTTCAAAACAAAGGATGTTGTCATGTGACATCACTTCGCCGAATTGATATATGCGCCGGATTCTATTTGGAGCCCGGCGCTTCTTTGTTTCACTCCGTTAAAATGCAAACAGCGTGTGCCGATATTCCCTCTCCGCGTCCGGTAAAACCCATTTTTTCCTCTGTTGTTGCCTTGACGTTGATGCGCTCAACCGAAATTCCGGCTGCACAAGCTATGCTTTGCCTGATTTTTTCTATATACGGTGAAAGCCTCGGCTTTTGAGCAATGACGGTCATATCCGCATACTCTATGCTCATTCCTTTGTTTTTCAAAATATCACAGGTTTTTTTGAGAAGCTCTCTGCTGTCGATATTAAGGTAAACATCTGAATTATCGGGAAAGTTATAACCTATATCACGCTCTCCCGCAGCCCCGAGCAGTGAATCTATAAGAGCATGGAGCAACACGTCTCCATCGGAGTGTGCAAGAAGTCCTTGCTCAGAATCAATTTCCACCCCTCCGATTACCAATTTTTTATTATCGCAGAAGCGGTGAGCGTCGTATCCGTGACCTATTCTCATTTTTATTTCTCCATTCTGCTTCTTGCAGCAAGAATTGCTTCTGCTATCATAACATCTTCCGGATACGTGATTTTCATATTTGTTTTTCCGCACTCCACAAGCTTTATTTTAAATCCGAGACGCTCACAAAGGAAACAATCGTCACTTGCCTCAATTTTATCTTTTTCGGCTGTATACGATGCCGCGCGGTACATATCCGCCATGAAAACCTGCGGAGTTTGAATCAGATATGAATTTTCTCTGTCTATTGTTTCTGTTATAATTCCATTCCCGTTTGTTTTTTTTATTGTATCGACAGCGGAGGAGGCGCAAGCGGCAGCACCATGCACATATGCCGCCTCCATAGCCGCTTCTATCATTACAGAAGTGACAAGGCATCGCGCCGCATCATGTATCGCCACAAAATCACATTCGGGGTTAACTGCATCAAATCCGATTTTTGCCGACTTTCCTCTTGTATCCCCTCCCGCCACAACATTTGTAAGTTTTGTAATACCATATTGTTTCAGAAGATTTCGACATCCCTCAATATCCGCCACGCAAGTCACTACGACTATTTCATGGATTTCATCGGATTTCTCAAAAGCTAACGCGCTTCTGACTATAACAGGAACACCGTTTATTTTCTCAAATTGTTTTTTTCGCTCACCGGAAAATCTTGCACCGTTTCCGGCAGCAAGAATTACCGCGGAATTAAATCTTTTTTTTCCGCATGCCATGCGTATTAAAGATGAAATTTTCCCCATGACAATTCTCCATACAGTTTACACGAGTAAAAACCGCATAATAATCCGATTCGCCACGCGGTTTCAAATCTTTATTTGCTTCTTTATAGTTATAATAATTATATCACAAAAAAACTCATATTTAAA
>JAZODB010000124.1:0-1872 GCA_045596785.1 Eubacteriales bacterium | reverse complement strand
TCTGTCAAAAAACAATGTCGGGAACAACGGCAAAGGCGGCGGCACGAGCTTTATGTTTGCGCTTAAGCTTGTCGTAATAGGAGTCGTGCTTTATGTGGGGCTTAATCATATTGACATTTTTTGGAAAGGTCTTAGGTGGGTGTATGATGTTTTTGAGCCGCTTTTGATCGGCGCTCTTTTGGCTTTGGTTCTCAATACACCCATGTGCTCGCTTGAGCGAGTTCTGAATAAGCTCGGAGAAAAGCTGAAGCTGAAGCCGGCGAAACGCGCCGCGGAGTTAGTTGCTCTGACTTTAACGTTTTTGATTACATTTTTTGTGTTTTATGTTGTCGGAGATATCGTTATTCCGCAGCTTGTGGAATCTTGCAAATCAATGTTCCTGACCATACAGGATAATATGCCTGAGTTTATGAAGCTTCTCGATGATCTTGAAGGACGCGGAGTAAATACCGCTCCTCTCGAAAAATGGCTGAACGAAATTGACATAAACGAGATAATCAAGAAGATAACGGACAATGCACTTAATATTATAAATAAAGTATTATCAAGTGCTACAACAATAATAACGGGATTGTTTAAGGCGATAAGTGCGGTTGTATTTGCTATATATATTCTTGCGAACAAGAAAAAGCTTGCGATTCAGATAAAAAAGCTCGCGTATGCTTACGTCAAAAAGTCTACTGTTGATCAAGCTTCGGAAATCGGTTCGATGAGTGCAAGAACTTTCTCCGATTTCATATCGGGTCAGTGCCTTGATGCGTTCATACTCGGGGTACTGATGTTTATTTCCATGAGCATTTTCCGTTTCCCGTATCCTTTGGCGATAAGCACGCTTATTACGGTAACCGCATTGATACCGTATATCGGTTCGTTTCTCGGAGGATCATTCGGCGTACTTCTCATGATTATGGATGCCCCCCTGCGTGCACTCCTGTTCGTTGTATTGTTCATCGTTGTTCAGCAGATTGACAATCACTTGATATATCCGAGAGTTGTTGGCGGCTCCGTTGGGCTTCCCGCCATTTGGACATTTGCCGCAGTAATAATAGGCGGGGGAATATTCGGAGTCCTCGGTATGGTGTTGTTCATTCCTTTATTCTCCGTATTTTATACTATTTTGCGCGCCAATGTAAGTCGTCGGCTTGAGCTTCGCAGAATTTCGATTGAAGATTCCGTGAAATGTGATGACGATAATGAGGTTTCGGATAAATCTGATTTCGAGGGATTTGAGTTTATCAATAAAATAAAGGCTCGTATTCACAAAAAAGATAAAACTGAAGAAGATTCCGATGAAAAATAAAAAAATCGAAAAGGGTTGTCGCATTAAGGATAATTTATCCAAAAATGCGGCAACCCTTTTTGTGTATGCTTTGTGCAGCTCTGAATTGTGCTCAGTCGATATCGGGAATTACCTCGGCTTCCTCGTCAAGCTGCCAAGGATTTTTCACAATGCTTTTGAAAAGCCGCAGTGCAGAGGCGAAATAATATCCATCGCATATGCGCTCGTCTGTGACAAAGGTGAAGTCCATGTACTGCTTTTTCTTTACCGCGCCCTCGGCGTCGAACTCGTAGCATCGGCGTTTTGCACCGAACGCAAAGAATACCGGACAAGTGCCGAAATCATAAAGATGATGATAAATCGGCGGAATACCGAGAGAGCCCATAGATGTAATGAAGTACGAGCAGTGGAACGGACTTACTTTCAGTAAAAATTTCGGGAGCAGATTGAAATAGTCGAGAGTTTTCAGTGTGTGCACAGTAAATTTAAAAAGAAGCGCAGGGAGATAAGCGAGAAACTTCGCGGTGTCATCGAAATCTCCGCCGGGATTTGTGCGGTAATTTACGATTTCGGTGTTCAGCATTTCGTATACC
>JAZODB010000123.1:0-1674 GCA_045596785.1 Eubacteriales bacterium | reverse complement strand
AATATGAAGTACAAATACGGGAACAGGCATTTTTGGTGTCGAGGGTATTGAGTCGATACAGTTGGACGAAACAAAAAGGCAATAGAGAAGCACCTTTAGTGGTTACCGATGGTCATGACTTTAATCGCTTGTTTTCCGATTCTTTCTTGCTGTAAATACATCCGCAGTAATTTTGTCGATATAATCCGTATTTTGTCGAGAGTTCAATTGAACGCTTGTAGCCGTTCTTCTTTTTGAAATCAGAGTAAAGGTATGATAACCCATATTCATTGGCAAGCTGATTCCCGATTTCGTTAAGCCACTCTGAATTTTTGTATGGACTTATCGAAAGAGTTGTAGTGAAGTAATCGTATTTACCGCTTGCGGCTTCCTCGGCAGTACGTTTTAGGCGCAGATTATAACATATTCTACAACGCTCACCGCCCTCCGCCAAGGACTCCATTCCACGTACAGCTTCAAAAAATTCTGTTGGGTTGTAAACAGGAGATATTATTCTCATATCTGTGTAGCCTGCTTCGGAAGTGAATCTTTCAAGCTCTGACAGACGAAATTTGTATTCTCCTTCCGGGAATATATTGGGATTATAAAAAAACAGCGTTATATCAAATACATGGGATAAATATTCGAGTACATAAGATGAGCAGGGGGCACAGCAAACATGCAGCAGCAGTGTCGGATGGGTCCCTGCTTTTTTAATTTCGTTTATTTTATTTTCTGTTAATATACCGTAATTTTCAGCCATATTTTATTCCTTATTTTTTATTGCTGATATTATATCACAATTATGTGACATATTCAACATACGCGACGGATAAATACTTTTATTGTCGTTTTAACTATCGGATTGATACAATATAAATTATGCTGTTACAAAATAACTATTGAAATTTATGGCATCATAATGTATAATATATCTTATAATGCGAAAAGAAAGGTTTTAATATATGTTATCCGCATTTAAAAATTTCGGTGTAACGTTTTTGATATCAGCATTGCTGTTTGGGGTAGCCGCTTATTTCACCGTTGGTTTTGTTTTAAATACCGTGAGCAGTATCATTGATGAAGAAAAAAACGAATTGGATCAGATTATTCAACATCCCGATAATGAACAAGATTCCCAAAATGATACGGATACCGAAATAACGTCTCCTGATGACGAGCTTGAGGGCGAAAGCTTCAATTTTCTTGTGATTACAACAGATTTCAGACCTGATTTGTATGATAATTACAGGCCGACACTTGATAACGTAAACAAAAAAAATTGGGGCAATGTTTCACCGGATGAAACCGCGGGATTTCTGCTTGAAAGATATCGTAAGGTAAGTGCATCATCAATTGTTCTTTGCAGAATTGATAAGGAGAATCACAGATACATATATTCGTATATATCTCCCTCAATCAGAGTATATACCTCTTACGGATACCGAACTCTTGCGGAGGTATATGAATATTACGGAAAACAAACTCTCGCAGAATATGTCAACTCTCTCACAGGTATAAAGGTAAAATACACCTTTCTTATAAATGGTTACAATTTAGATGAAATCGTATCCTTGCTTGGGGAAGTATCAACTAATGTTTCGCGAGATATATATTCAGACGGTATGTATTATTCTATGCAGTATGAAACAACCGAGAAAAGCGTAGACGATAACGACAATGAGATAATAGAGC
>JAZODB010000122.1:0-2138 GCA_045596785.1 Eubacteriales bacterium | reverse complement strand
CATATATGCCTTGCTTTTTACCGGGTGTTGCGGTTGCTGAATTTATAGCTGCGACCAATAATATTCCGGTTTTTAAATTTTCTCATCAAGCCGGACATATAATGGCTGCTCTTTCGTCTGCTTGTCAAAATGCAAATGTTGATAAATCAAAAATCATGCACGATAAATTTGCAGCATTTCATGTTTCGGGTGGAACGACGGATGTTTTGCTGTGCGAGCCGGATGAATCAGAAATTTTCAAAATTACACAAATCGGCGGAACTAAGGATATAAATGCCGGTCAGGCTATTGACCGTTCCGGGGTTATGATGAATCTTAATTTCCCATGCGGAGCCGAAATGGATAAAGCCGCACTTTCATATGATGGCTCAATAGTCCGACGCGAGATTTCTGTAAACGGAATGTGGTGTAATCTGTCGGGTCTTGAAAACAAGGCTGAAATTATGGTTTCGGAGAACAAGTCGGTATCTGAAATTTCTGCGAATGTGCTCGATTTTATCGCACGTACTCTTGAGAAAATTACAAAAAATTTGCTATGCGAATACGGCGATTTGCCTATTATATATGCAGGCGGTGTTATGAGTTCCGAATATATAAAGAAAAGACTCTCAAAATACGGTATGTTTGCCGACGCTGTGTGTTCATCTGATAACGCTGTCGGGGTCGCGCTTCTTGCCTCAGAATATTTTAAAAAAACTGTTGGTTGATATGGATAATTACGAATATCGAAAAGAAACTTCGCACGAAAAATTTCCGGGTTCGCTGACTGTAACTCAGCTTAACGAATATATTAAAAGACTTATTGACAGCACACCGCAGCTCGGGGATATTTACGTAAAAGGTGAAATCTCAAATTTTAAAAATCATTACAGTACGGGGCATTATTATTTTACATTAAAGGATGCGGGCGGGCAGGTAAGAGCGGTTATGTTCAAGTCATCAGCCGCAAAAATGAAATTCATGCCCGAAGATGGCATGAAGGTAATTGCTCACGGTCGCATCTCCTCATTTGTACGTGACGGAACATATCAGCTTTATTGTGATTCCATGGAGCCCGATGGAGTGGGCGCCTTGTATATTGCGTTTGAGCAGCTGAAAAAGAAGCTTGAAGCGGAAGGACTTTTTGACTTGTCACGCAAACGCGCTCTTCCTAAAATTCCCACAAAAGTCGGTATAATAACTTCTCCGACAGGGGCGGCAATCAGGGATATGATTAACGTATGCGGAAGAAGATTTCCTTATGCAAAATTAATCCTTTTTCCGTCTTTGGTACAAGGACCGGAGGCTCCGAGAGAACTTATTTCGGGATTGAAATATTTCAATGCGACATCAAGCGTGGATGTCATAATAATCGGACGCGGCGGCGGCTCCATTGAGGATTTGTGGGCATTTAACGATGAGGGACTTGCAAGAGCTGTTGCGGAATCAAAAATCCCCGTAATATCCGCTGTCGGTCATGAAACCGATTTTACCATATGTGATTTCGTTGCGGACAAACGAGCTCCCACACCCTCTGCTGCCGCTGAGCTCGCTGTGCCTGAGACGAATGAACTTAAGCGAAAAATCAATAACATAATTACACGAGAGGCAGATGTAATTTCGGCAATGCTGAGATTTCGACGGGATAAACTGAGTTCCCTTAAGGGAAGCCGAGCTCTGACAGATCCGATGAATTTGATAAATGACCGCAGATTGCTATCCGATATGCTTTCGGACAGACTTGCACGT
The DNA here is from genome assembly GCA_045596785.1 of Eubacteriales bacterium. Lineage (GTDB taxonomy): Bacteria > Bacillota > Clostridia > Oscillospirales > CAG-272 > UMGS1696. The sequence goes on along the minus strand of JAZODB010000122.1, from coordinate 410 downwards.
GCCGCCGAGACAGAGCTTCGCATAAAGAGGGCGGATTTGGCTAAAGAAACAGGAAAGCTTAGCGCTTTGAATCCGCTGTCTGTAATTTCAAGAGGCTTCAGCGCGGTTTACAATGAGAGCGGAGCTCTCGTTAAAAGCGTAGATGATGTGAAAGTCGGAGATGGCGTTTTAATAAAAACTATCGGCGGTGAGGCTCATTGCACCGTTGATGAAATTCGCAAATCAGATATAAATTAAATCGGCTCGGTTTTATTGATTTTGTTGGGAGACTAATATGAGTGAAAAAATAAATAATGATGAAATGACATTTGAAATTGCAATAGCGAGACTTGAAGAGATTGTTAGAATGCTTGAGGGGGGAAGTGCGCCTCTTGATGTTTCTCTTGCACTGTTTGAGGAGGGGGTAGCTC
>JAZODB010000121.1:0-7257 GCA_045596785.1 Eubacteriales bacterium | reverse complement strand
CTCTGGTCTTTCTGAGAGCGCGTTCTTCCATTTTTCCTTACCCCCTTATGCCTTTTTCTCGGAGATGACGGTCATCACACGAGCGATATCCTTCTTGGTATCCGCAATCTTATGGGGATTGTCAAGCTGATTGATAGCGTGCTGGAAACGGAGCGTGAACAGCTCGGTCTTAAGATCCTTGAGCATGCTCTCAAGCTCTTCACTTGATTTTGTTCTGAGTTCTGATGCCTTCACAGCTTAACCCTCCACTTCTTTTTCGAGTTGTTCTTTTGTAGCGAAGCTGCACTTTATGGGGAGCTTATGAGATGCAAGACGCATAGCTTCGCGTGCGAGTTCTTCGGTAACGCCGTCCATTTCGAAGAGGACTCTGCCCGGCTTTACAACAGCCACCCAATATTCGGGTGAACCCTTACCGGAACCCATTCGAGTTTCAGCCGGCTTTTCGGTGATCGGCTTATCGGGGAATATTTTTATCCAAACGTGACCGCCACGTTTAATGTAACGCGTCATAGCGATACGGGCTGCCTCGATTTGGTTTGAAGTGATCCATGCGGGTTCGAGAGCTACGAGACCATATTCACCGTTGCTGATTTTGTTGCCGCGGAGTGCTTTACCTTTCATACGGCCTCTCTGAACGCGTCTGTATTTTATTTTACCGTTCGGCTGTAACATTAGTTAGCTCCTCCTTCTTCGTTTTTCGGTGCTCTCGGCGCTCCGTCTCTTCTCTGAAAAGGTCTGCCGCCCTCACGGGGTGCGCCGTCTCTCTTCTGGAAGGGTCTGCCGCCCTCACGGGGGGCACCGTCTCTGCGGTCGCGTCTCGGACCGCGGTTATCGCGTCTGTTGTCGCGAGCCTTCTTCTCGTCAGCTCCCGTCTTTGTACGTGCAACTTCGGAGAGAACCTCGCCCTTGTAAATCCAAACCTTTACACCGATTTTACCGTATGTGGTGTTAGCCTCCCAGAAACCGTAGTCGATGTCGGCACGGATTGTCTGAAGCGGAATAGTACCCTCGTGGTAATGTTCGGTTCTTGCGATTTCAGCGCCGCCGAGACGACCGGAAACCGCGATTTTGATACCCTTTGCACCGAGGCGCATTGTGCGGCTGATAGCCTGCTTCATGGCGCGGCGGAACGAAATACGTCTCTCAAGCTGAGAAGCGATATTTTCCGCAACGAGCTGAGCGCACATATCAACGGGCTTAACTTCGAGTACGTTTACGTTTACGGGTGTGCCTGCAACAGCAGAGATGTCAGCCTTGAGCTTGTCTATCTCCGAGCCTGCGCGTCCGATAACCATACCCGGCTTAGCACAGTGAATATATACTGTAACCTTACCGGAGTTGTCGCGTTCGATTTCAACCTTCGGAACGCCTGCAAGAAGAAGGGTCTTCTTTACGTATTCTCTGATTTTGTAATCCTGAACGAGGATATCGCCGAATTTTTCATCAGGAGCATACCATCTGGAATCCCAGTTTTTGATTACGCCGACACGAAGGCCGTGCGGATTAACTTTCTGTCCCATTTATCGACTGCCTCCTCATTCCTTAGTAGCCACTGCAATAGTGATGTGGCTTGTTCTCTTTAAAATTCTGTCAGCGGAGCCCTTGCCGCGAGGCATGATTCTCTTGAGAGTCATACCGGGGCATACAAAGCACTCAGATACATAGAGCTTTTCGGGATCCATCTGGAAATTGTTTTCCGCGTCTGCCGCAACCTTATTGAGGAGCTTGAGAATATGCTCACTTGCGGCTTTCGGTGTGTTCTTGAGAATGCCGACCGCAACTCCGAGCTCTTTTCCTCTTATGAGGTCGAGAACGATTTTAACCTTACGAGGGGAGATGCGGATGTGTTTTTGCGTAGATTTTGTTTCCATAATAAATTATCCTCCCTCTCCGATTATTTACCGTTATTTGACGTTTTGCTTCCTGCGTGACCTTTGAAGGTTCTTGTAGGAGCAAATTCGCCGAGCTTATGGCCGACCATATCTTCTGTAACGTATACCGGAACATGCTTCTTGCCGTCATGAACGGCGATTGTGTGACCGACAAATTCCGGGAATATTGTAGAGGCTCTTGACCATGTCTTGAGCACCTTCTTTTCGCCCTTTTCGTTCATCTGGCAAACTCTGTTAAAAAGTTTTTCTTCCACGAACGGTGCTTTCTTTAAACTTCTGCTCATTTACAGTTGCCTCCTTCCTTACTTATTGTTTCTACGTTTTACGATCATCTTATCGGTTCTTGACTTCTTGTTACGAGTCTTATAACCGAGAGCGGGTTTACCCCAAGGAGTAACCGGGCCCGGACGACCGATGGGAGAACGTCCTTCACCACCACCGTGCGGGTGATCACAGGGGTTCATGACGGAACCGCGAACTGTCGGGCGGATACCCTTATGACGGGTTTTACCTGCCTTACCGACCTTGACTGTATCGTGCTCGATATTGCCGAGCTGACCTATTGTCGCCTTGCAGTCCGAACGAACATAACGCATTTCTCCGGAGGGGAGACGTATCATTGAAAGCTCGCCTTCACGACCCATAAGCTGAGCCTGAGCGCCTGCTGCGCGAACGAGCTGACCGCCCTTACCGGGATAAAGCTCAATATTGTGAATGAAAGTACCTACCGGAATGTTTGCAAGCGGCAGAGCATTTCCGGGAACGATATCGGCGTTTTCGCCCGAGTAGAGAACTGCACCGTCGGTTACGCCGACAGGAGCGAGAATGTAGCTCTTCTTTCCTGCCTCGTCCTTAAGAAGGGCGATGTAGGAGGTTCTGTTCGGGTCGTACTCGATACCGATAACGGTATGCGCGGTTTCGTTCTGTCTCTTGAAGTCGATTATACGGTACTTCTGTCTGTTTCCGCCGCCCTTGTGACGAACGGTGATGCGACCGTAGGAGTTACGGCCGGAGTGCTTTTTCTTTACGGCAAGAAGACTCTTTTCGGGAGTGAACTTTGTGATTTCTTCGAATGAAGGAACGGACATATGTCTTCTCGCCGGAGTTGTCGGCTTGTATTTGATTGTAGGCATTTGTGCTTTCCTCCTTAATTAGTTCATACCTTCAAAGAACTCGATGGTCTTGGAGTCCTTCGCAAGAGTAACGATTGCTTTTTTCCATGAAGCTGTTTTGCCGACTGCATAACGGAGTCTCTTCGGCTTAGCCTTCATGTTGATTGTGTTTACAGCGGCAACCTTTGTTCCGTCGAACATTGCTTCAACTGCCTTTGCGATTTCCGGCTTTGTTGCATCCTTTGCAACCTCGAAGCAGTACTTACGCTCGGAGATCATGTCCATTGACTGTTCCGTAATCAGAGGTCTGATGATGATATCCTGTACGAACTTCATTACGCATATACCTCCTCGATTTTCTGAGCTGCATCCTTGGCAATAATGAAAGAATTGCAGTTCAAAATGTCGTAAACATTCAGAGTGTTGCAAAGAGTAACCTTTACGCCGGGAATGTTTGCGAAGCTGCCCTGAACCTTTTCATCCTTTTCGGGAAGAACAACAAGGACTTTCTTTGCAGCGCCCACAGCGGAGAGCATCTTAACCATAGTCTTTGTCTTGTATTCGGTAGCTTCAATCTTGTCTACAACTATCATTTCGCCTGCCTGAACCTTAGCGGAAAGAGCTGAGATCATAGCGACTCTGCGAACCTTTTTGTTGAGCTTTGTCTTATAAAGACGCGGCTTCGGACCGAGTGCGACACCACCGTGTGTCCACTGCGGAGCTCTTGTGGAGCCCTGTCTTGCGCGACCGGTGCCTTTCTGTTTCCACGGCTTTCTTCCGCCGCCGGAAACCTCTGTGCGAGTCAAGGTAGACTGTGTACCCTGTCTCTGATTGCCGAGATAACATTTAACTGCCATGTGGAGGACAGCGCCGTTAACGTCAGCTGCGAAAATCGCGTCGGAGAGATTCATCGTACCGACCGCTTCGCCTGCCATATTCAATACTTTAATTTCGGGCATTTTTTCTTCCTCCTTCCGACTTACGCTTTAACGCTGTCGCGGATGAATACGATACTGCCGCGGCCGCCGGGAACTGCGCCCTTGACTGCGATAATATTCTTTTCCGTATCAACCTTGACAACTTCAAGATTCAGAACGGTTACCTGTTCGTTACCGTACTGACCTGCCATTTTCTTGTTCTTGTATATTCTCGACGGGGTTGAGTTTTCACCCAGAGAACCGCCGTGACGGTGAACAGGACCGCCGCCGTGTGTCATTCTCTTGATTTTGAAATTCCATCTTTTTACCATACCCGTGTAGCCGTGGCCCTTTGTAATACCGGTTATGTCGACCTTTTCGCCGGAAGCGAAGGTATCGGCGGCTATTACATCGCCTACGTTCATTGCGGAAATGTCCTCAAGACGAAATTCTTTAAGGTGGCGTTTCGGTGTTACGCCTGCCTTTTTGAAGTGTCCCGCCGCGGGCTTTGTCACAAGCTTCTCGCGGATGTCTTCGAATGCCAGCTGAACAGCTTCATAGCCGTCGGTTTCAGCTGTCTTCTTCTGTGTTATCGAGCAGGGACCTGCTTCAATAACAGTTACGGGAATGACTGCACCGTCTTCGGTGAAGATCTGAGTCATGCCCAGCTTTTTTCCGATGATACCTTTTTTCATCGAATTTTCCTCCTGTTTTTAGGTTATTGGTTGACGTCGCTTGTTATTCGGGAGCCGCCCGACGCCGTCAACTTGACCGTAACCCGCCATCAAGCATCGACTGTTCGTGCCGGAAATGCACTCTTTAGTCTGTCGCTCTGTACGGTATTGGGTTTTGGCTTCAGAGTAAGACTTGAAGATCAGAGCTTAACGTCGATGTCAACGCCTGCGGGAAGTTCCACGGACATAAGAGCTTCGACAACCTTCTGAGAGGGATTTTTGATTTCGATAAGTCTCTTGTGGGTTCTCTGTTCGAACTGCTCACGGCTGTCCTTGTACTTGTGAACCGCACGAAGAATCGTAACGATTTCTTTTTCCGTCGGAAGCGGAATGGGACCGGAAATCTCTGCGCCGTTGCGCTTTGCGATATCAACGATCTTTGCCGCTGCCTGATCAGCGAGTGTGTGCTCGTAGCTTCTGACCTTAACTCTGATTTTTTCCTGTACTGCCATTTTGTTTGTCTCCTTGCAGCTATATAATAAAATAGTATTGAAGGCGACGAACACGCGCCCGGGCGTATCTCGTGCTTACTTAATTAATCCGAACCTCGGAATTTCGGAAACTGAGAAATCCGTCATTCCTTAGCCCGGCAAAGCCCGCCTCTGCCAAAAAGCAGAGCTGACATAACCGTCACATGTTCTTGTCCGCCCGATTAAATCGGACATACTCCACGAAAATTACCTTTTTTGTCCGACAGTATCGACAAAAAAGCAACCTCTCGCTTCATCGCACATCAAGTGGTACTATTTTACCACATTTCCACAACAAAATCAAGACTTTTTTTTCGTGCAAATGAAACACAGCGTAGAACTTTTGACGATTGTCAAGCTTTTTTTTGTTGATTTTTACCACAAACGACATATATTGTGTAAATTCTCTTTTATCGGACATTTCCGCTCCGTCTCAAGCTGTAATTTTTATCAAAAATAAGCAAGTAATTGTACCGCACATCTTGCCAAGACGCAGTTTTTGTGCTATTATATATAATGTATAATAACGCTATCCCATCCCGAAAGGCTTTATCAATGAACAAAAACAAAAATCCTGTACGCGATGTCGTTTTGTCGGCAGCAATATCAGCCTCTGCCGCCATAATATTGGCCTCAATTATTGCAGTGATATATTTTTTTGCATTAAGAAACGACTTCAACTTCACCATAGGTCATTTTGAAAACGGCTCAGTGCTTTCCGCGCTTCTGTCGGGGGCAATCATCCTGTCAGTTGTCGTCTCCGCAGCCGCAGCTGTTTTCTCTCAAAAAAAAGCATCGATAACATCATATCCCGAGCCTCGCGGAGCATTTGTGTTCTTTGCCGTATTTGCGGCAATCATGGCACTGTTCACCTGCACCTCAACCATATCGGATATTATGTCGGGTGCTCACATCTCAAAGCTTAAGCTTATATCCGAGGCGGCTCTGCCGTTCATATCAGCCACTATGATATTTCTTTGCGTGCCGCGCATGCGCACATCGCACGCCGCACGGATTTGCTCGATAATTTCCGTCTTTTCGATAAATCTGTACATTCTTGCATGCTATTTCGACCAGACGCTCCCGATTAACAGTCCCGTTCGGAACACAGTATTGCTCGCGCAGATTTCGTTTATGCTGTTTTTCCTCTCCGAAACGCGACTCACATTCGGATTCACCGAGAGCGGCGGAAAACCATCCGCAAGCCGCGCACTCATGCCGTTTTTTATTTTCGCATGCAGCTCCTGCGGCGCGATTACAACGGGGGTTTCGGCAGGCGCTCTCTTGTTCGAGCTGACAACCAAGGGGCACCCCGAGCTTCATCCGTCAATGTACCGTCTCGCAATGTATGCCGCCGTGGGAATCCTCGCCGTTATACGCGCTTTCTCCGTGAGACAAACGGCAGGTCAATACCGACCCGTTCAAGCCGAGCTCGATGACGTGCAAAAATCGGAGAATATACCCGAAAACGACGCAAATCAAGATACACAAAATTAACCGACAAGGAGTAATAAAATGGATAACGAAATCAAGCTTACTCTCGACACAGGCGATTTCGCGGCAGCAGCTGCTCCCACACCTGTCTCGGAAGCAAAACCGGCCGCCGAAGAAATCATCCCCGATGAGCCTCAGTTCTCCGAAGCCGAGCAGCGCGCAATCGACGAGTTCTCAAAACAAATCGATTTGACAAACTCATCGATAATTCTCGGCTACGGCGCACCGGCTCAGAAAAAAATATCCGATTTCAGCGACACCGCTCTCGGAAGCGTGAGAAACAAGGATTTCGGAGAGGTCGGCGAAATGATAACGGGGCTTATCTCAAATCTCCGCTCGATGAACAGCGACGCGGAGGACGACGGCGGATTTCTCGGAATTTTCAAATCCACTAAGCGCAAAATCGAAAACCTCAAAACCAAGTACGACAAGTGCGAAGACAGCGTCAACGACATCGTCTCCATCCTCGAACAGCATCAGATCACCCTTCTCAAGGATGTCGCCATGTTCGATGATCTGTACGAGATGAACCTTTCCTATTTCAAGGAACTTACCATGTATATCCTCGCCGGCAAAAAACGCCTCGCCGAGGAACGCGCCACTACCCTCGTCGAACTCAAGACCAAAGCCGCGCAGAC